>DASXLU010000024.1:0-2816 GCA_036496065.1 Candidatus Acidiferrum sp. | reverse complement strand
GGAGCGCAGCGCCCAGCTCAAAGGCTATCTGTTTGTTAAGCAATCCGGTTATCACTAGGCGGAAGACTTCGAACTCCCGTGGCGTGAGTGTCGCAATCCGCGCGCGGACTTGAGCCACGTCGTGGCGCTCCCGCCAACTATCTGCGGATCGCGCGATCGCCTGAGCTACGGCATTCAGCAAGGCATGATCCTCAAACGGCTTCGCCAGAAAGTCGACTGCGCCCCGTTTCATTGCTTGAACCCCCATCGGGATGTTGCCATATCCGGTGATGAATACGATTTGCTCGATTCTGCCCCTTTCCGTCAATTGTCGCTGAAGCGCCAGCCCATCAAGGCCCGGTAATCGGACATCTAGCACCAGACAGGCGGGGCCAACATTTGGCGCGCGCGTCAAAAACTCGGCGGCGCTAGCGAAGCTTTCGACCGAATAACCGTCACTTTCGAGTAAAGTGGCAAGACTTGTGCGCACCGACTCATCGTCGTCGACCACGAAGACGTGCCGTTGAGACTCTTTCATTGTATGTCCTCCTCCGCGGCTGGAAGCGAAAAATGGACACATGCGCCTCCACCCTCGGCATTCTCGGCCGCTAACTCTCCGCCGTGTGACGAAATGATTGAACTAGCAATGGAAAGACCCATTCCTAATCCATCCTGCTTCGTCGAAAAGAAAGGCTCGAAAATCCGGTTCGGATTTTCCTTAGGCAGGCCGGTTCCAAAGTCGCGAACACCTATCCACACTTGGTCGCAAGCATGTTGCCGGCTGCTGATAATCACACGGCGTTCCGCCGCGGGAGTCTGTCGCATCGCGTCGAGCGAGTTCATTACGAGGTTTAAGAGTACTTGCTGAATCAGTACCGGATTTGCGCTCACCACCGGTAAATTAGGATCAAGCTTTGATAACACCGTACAATGCCGTTCGAGCGCGTCGGAATGCACCAACTGGACCACCTCAGCGATGATGCTATTCAGGTTCACTGAGGTGCGTGGTCCCTCGCTCTTCCGCACCATAGCTCGAATGCTGCAGATGATTTCGCCCGCCCGGCGGGCGTCCATGACAATCGCGTCCAACAGGCGGTCGAGTCTCGGCAAATCGGCCTTTCCTTTGGCGATGAAACGCCGGCCCGCACTCGCGTTGTTCATGATGCCAGATAAAGGCTGATTCAGCTCATGAGCGAACGCGGTAGCCATTTCTGCCACGAGCTCAACCCGACCGAGATGCGCGACTTCTTCGCGATATTGACGTGATTCTGCTTCGGCCTGCTTGCGAGCGGAGATATCCACGATAACCGCTAAGACAACGACGCATTTCTCTCCTTGAATGCGGCTGATCCCGATCTCAATCGGAACCTCGCTCCCATCTTTCCGCCGGCCGAACAACTCTCTTCCAGCGCCCGTTACCGGCGTCTTAGATGCAGAGACAAAATTCGTCCGAAAGAAAGGATGCGATTCGCGGAAGCGTTCCGGCACCAAAATTTCGACCGGCTCTCCGATCAATTCTTCCCGCCAATAACCAAACAGCATTTCGGTCGCGGTGTTCACCAGATCGATGCGACCCTGGTCATTCACCAGAAGGATGCCGTTCGGTGAACCTTCTACTACCAAACGAAGCCTGTCCTCCACGTCCTTCTGAGCGGTTACATCAATGGAAATCCCTAGCAGGTGACCGGCTTTGCCATTTCCCGAGTTCAAAGAACGGCCCCGAGCGCCGATCCAGCGGATCGCGCCATCTGGCAATATGACGCGATACTCGGTTGAATACTCGCCGTGGGTCTGAATCGCTTGCTTTAGCGAGGCCTCGCGGACAGCGCGATCATCGGGATGGACCCGGGCGACAATCGTGGCTGAGTCGAGGCGGGCCTCATGATCAAGCCCAAACAACGCGCGCCCTTTCTCCGTCATCCAAACCTCGTCCTTCGCTGTGTCCCACGCCTCCATGCCTAGATTTACGCTATCCGCGACTAGGCCCAGGCGTTCTTCGCTTTGCCGCAGTGAAGCCTCGGCTTTACGCCGCGAGTGCCGTTGAGAAATCAATCCGATAACCAAGATGGTCTGTAAGAGAACAGCCGCGAGTGTAGCCAAAACGAACTTGCGTTTCGCCTCCCAAAACCCAGGCGGCCGCAGTCTCACCTCGGCAGCCACTGGAACTCGTTCTTCGGACAGGCCTGCCTTCTTTAAGGCCGGCCAGTTTATTAACAACGGATTAGTGCTTTCGTTTTCGGGTGCGCCATACGGCACCCATTGGCCCCGGAGCGCTTTCAACGCCAACTCGGCGGTGTCACGTCCATTCTGCCCGAAATCGAACATCGCGCCACCAACCACTCCCGTATCGAGAAACTGCGACGACAAACCATAGACCGGCGCCTTTGCTGTCCGCACCAAATCTCGTACGACATCGACTGATGAGGTGGATTGCCCGGCTCCGTCGCGCAGCATAGAAATAAAAAATACAGCCGACGTTTTCGGCACACGGTTGACCTCATCCACGGTTTCCGTAAGTGACTTGTCGCTGATCCAGCGAACGCCAACTTCCGAATGCCATTGTTCCATGACTTTCCGGGTCGCTTCCGCCCAATACCGGTCAAAGCCAGACGAGCCGCTCACACAGACGATCTCCCGAACGTCGGGTTGGAGTTGCAGGATCAATTCGATGGTTCGTTCAATATCGAAGTGCGCGATAATGCCGGTCACATTCTCCGGTAGCGCCAGCTGCTCTAGCTCGCGTTGATCCAGCGCGCAGAAAACGATCGGGACACCCGGAAAGAGCTCTTTGCGATGAGCAAGCGCAAACTCCAGCGCGGACCCGGCGACGGGTACGA
>DASXLU010000023.1:0-4656 GCA_036496065.1 Candidatus Acidiferrum sp. | reverse complement strand
GGCAACCTCACCGCCCAAGTTCGAAACATCGCCGAAGTTACCACGGCTGTGGCGCGCGGAGATTTGTCGCGCAAAATCACCGTCGACGTCAAGGGCGAGATTTTGGAGTTGAAGAACACCATCAACACGATGGTGGACCAGCTCAACGCATTCGCCGCCGAAGTCACTCGCGTGGCGCGCGAGGTGGGAACCGAAGGCAAACTCGGCGGGCAGGCTCAGGTCCCCGGCGTTGCTGGCACGTGGAAAGATCTTACCGACAACGTCAACGTGATGGCAGCCAACCTCACGGAACAAGTGCGCGGCATCGTGAAAGTCGTTACCGCCGTGGCGAATGGCGACCTTACGCAAGAGCTAACCGTGAACGCCAAAGGTGAAGTCGCCGCGCTCGCCGAAACCATCAACAACATGACCGGCACCTTAGCCACCTTCGCGGACCAGGTGACAACGGTCGCGCGCGAAGTTGGCGTCGAGGGCCGCTTGGGTGGACAGGCCAACGTCCCCGGCGCTGCCGGCACTTGGAAAGATCTCACCGGGAACGTAAACCTGCTCGCCGATAACCTGACCAACCAAGTCCGCGCAATCGCCGAAGTTGCCACCGCAGTGACCAAGGGTGACTTGACGCGATCGATTCAGGTGGAAGCTCGCGGCGAAGTGGCCGAGTTGAAAGACAACATCAACACGATGATTGACAACTTGCGCCTCACCACCGACCGCAACACCGAGCAGGATTGGCTGAAAACCAACTTGGCGCGATTCACGAGCATGCTTCAGGGGCAAAGAGATTTGTCCACGGTCGGTCGCATGTTGCTTTCCGAACTGGCGCCGCTCGTTAACGCTCAGCAAGGCGTGATTTATCAGATGCAAGGCGAGGCGATCGGACGCCTGATGCTTCTTTCGTCATACGCTGATGATGGTCAGGACGGCCATTTCCAGCAACTGCAAGTGGGAGAAGGCCTCGTCGGCCAGTGTGCCGCCGAAAAGAATCACGTCCTCATCAAAGAAATCCCGCAGAACGCCGTGGCGATTCGCTCCGGCCTCTTCCGGGCCGTGCCGCGCAACGTAATCGTGCTGCCGATACTTTTCGAAGATCGAGTCAAGGCCGTCATCGAGCTGGCATCGCTGAGCGAATTCACTGCCTCGCAGTTGGCGTTTCTCGAGCAACTGACGGCCAGCATCGGAATCGTGCTCAACAGTATTGAAGCCACGATGCAGACGGAAGGCTTGCTGAAGCAGTCCCAGCAGTTGGCAGCCGAGCTGCAAACCCAGCAAAAGGAATTGCAGCAGACCAACGAGCAACTGGCGCAAAAAGCACAGCAGCTTGCCGAGCAGAACGTCGAAGTCGAACGCAAGAATCAGGAAATCGAGCAGGCTCGCCGCGCATTGGAAGAAAAAGCCAAAGAACTGGCGCTCACTTCCAAGTACAAGTCGGAATTCCTTGCGAACATGTCGCACGAGTTGCGCACGCCGCTGAACAGCATTCTGGTGCTAGGCCAGCAGCTTTCCGACAATGCCGACCGCAATCTCACCTCCAAGCAGGTTGAATTCGCACGCACTATTCACGGCGCGGGCACGGACCTGCTCAACTTGATCAGCGACATTCTCGATTTGTCCAAAATTGAATCCGGTACTGTATCCGTAGATGCGGAGGAAGTTTTCTTCGCCAGCTTGGTCGAGATGGTCGGCCGGCCCTTCCGTCACGAAGCCGAAAATCGCCGGCTCACGTTCGATATTTACGCCGATCCCAATCTTTCCCGCAGCTTGGTGACCGACTCCAAGCGCTTGCAACAGGTCCTGAAGAATCTCCTATCCAATGCGTTCAAGTTCACCGAGCAGGGCGGCGTACGACTCTCTATTTCTTTTGCGACGCGAGGATGGAGCGAAAATCACCCGATCCTCAGCAGTGCTACCTCTGTGGTCGCGTTCGAAGTGTCGGATACGGGTATCGGGATTCCTCAGGAAAAACAGCGAATCATTTTCGAAGCGTTCCAGCAGGCCGACGCGGGCACAAGCCGCAAATACGGTGGCACCGGCCTGGGCTTGGCAATCAGCAGAGAGCTTGCCAATCTGCTTGGCGGCGAAATTCAGTTGCGCAGCAATCCAGGGACTGGAAGTACGTTCACTCTGTATATCCCAAAAACTTATGCTGGAGCCGCCAGCCCGATCACGATTGCCGAGGGACGGCAGTTTTCTATGCCATCGAATCGTCAGATCCCCCGCGTTATCCCCGAATTGCCGGAGCGTATTCCGGACGACCGTGACCAGCTTGAGTCCGGCGACGCTGTGCTGTTAATCGTCGAAGACGATATTCACTACGCGCAAATTCTCGGGGAACTTGCCCGCAGTAAAGGTTTCAAGATTCTCATCGCCACGCGCGGTGCCGACGCGCTTTCTCTCGCTCGCGAATACCACCCGTCGGCCGTTTCTCTCGACGTCTTTCTGCCGGACATGCTCGGCTGGACGGTGCTCAACCATCTCAAACAAGATCCCGGCACGCGGCACATTCCCGTTCAGCTTCTAACTCTCGACGAAGATCGCCAGCACGGCCTGGCTCGCGGCGCATTTTCCTTCGTCACCAAACCGACAACGCCAGCAGAACTAGACTTAGCGCTCGATCGCATTAAAGACTACGCAGCACCCCGCTTGAAACGTTTGCTAGTCGTCGAAGACAATCCCGCGGAGCAAATGAGCATACGCGAACTGCTAGACCACGACGATATTGAGGTCACTGTGTTATCCACCGGCGCGGAAGCCCTCGACGCCCTGAACGATCGAAACTATGACTGTGTCGTGCTCGATTTGCGTCTGCCCGATATGACCGGCTTTGAAGTTCTCGAGAAACTTGGTGAACGTCCCGAGTTGAGCGAACTTCCCGTCGTTGTTTTCACCGGCAAGGAACTCACCGCCGAAGAAGATGCGCGGCTGCACACTTTGGCCAGAAGTATCGTGGTGAAAGGTGTGGAGTCTCCGGAGCGTTTACTCGACGAAACCGCTCTTTTCCTCCATCGGGTAGTCGCATCATTGCCTGCTGAAAAACAGCGCATGCTGCAGAAGCTGCACGGTTCCGACGAAGCGCTTGTCGGCAAGAAAGTTTTGATCGTAGACGACGATGTGCGCAATATTTTTGCGCTCAGCAGTGTCCTCGAACGTCGCGGCATGATTGTGCTGACTGCTGGAACTGGACGTGAGGCAATCGTCACGCTTGAGAATACACCGGACGTTGCAATCGTGCTGATGGACATCATGATGCCGGAAATGGACGGCTACGAAACGATGCAAGTAATTCGTCAGAACGCGCTGTTCCGCCGTTTGCCAATCGTCGCACTCACCGCAAAAGCCATGAAGGGTGACCGTGAAAAATGTCTGGAAGCCGGCGCTTCCGAATATCTTGCGAAACCGGTGAACACCGAACAACTCTTGTCGGCTTTGCGTATCTGGCTTCATAGATAAAGGGTGAGTGGCATGGCGGCGAATGACCAGGTAAACATTCTGATGGTGGACGACCAGCCCGCTAGGTTAATGAGCTATGAAGCCATCCTGCAGGATCTGAACGAGAATTTCATCAAGGTCACTTCGGCGAAAGAAGCCCTCGCGCAACTGCTCAAAACTGAAATCGCTCTAGTCCTGCTCGACGTCAGCATGCCGGAAATTGATGGTTTCGAACTCGCCAACATGATCCGGCAGCATCCCCGTTATCAAAACACGGCCATCATCTTTATTTCGGGAGTGCATTTAACCGACGTGGACCGCATCCGGGGCTATCAGCGTGGCGCAGTCGATTATGTTTCCGTTCCCGTTGTGCCGGAATTACTTCGCGCCAAGGTTGGCGTTTTCGTCGAGCTTTACAGGAAAACGCGAGAGCTCGAAAGGGTCAACAGCGAACTTCGCACAGCCGAAACCAATCTCCGCCGCATGGCCGGACGCTTGATGAACATTCAGGACACGGAGCGGCGCCGTGTGGCCCGCGATCTCCACGATGGCTTGGGCCAGTATCTCGTTGGGATCAAGATGGGCATTGACCTGATTTCCCACCGCCTTGAACAAGACCCGGCTGTCCACGAACAGGTACGCGAGATTTCTGATTTGCTGAACCGTGCGATTCTCGAGACGCGAACCATCTCGCACCTATTGCATCCGCCGCTCCTCGACGAAATCGGCTTGGAGTCGGCTCTTTCGGTCTACGCACTCGGGTTCGCAAAGAGAAGCGGCTTGGCCGTGGATGTCCAGGTTGCCAAAGACTTGGGAAGGCTAGACAGTGACACCGAGACAGCGCTCTTCCGCGTAATGCAAGAGTGCTTGTTGAATGTGCACCGCCACTCCAACAGCACTACGGCCAGCGTGTTTCTCACTCGTGAGCAAGGTGAGATCCGCCTCGAAATTCGCGATCAGGGAAGAGGCATGACACCCGTCGACGATCACGACAGCACCAATTTTGGCGTAGGGCTTTTCGGTATCCGCGAACGAATTCGCCAGCTTAAAGGTCGCTTGCAGATTGTTTCCGGGCATGGGCAAGGCACCGCCGTCATTGCCTCAGTACCCGATTCCGGGAAACCCGCCTTTGCGTCCGATACCGTACAGGCAAGTCAATAACTCGCCCCGCGTCAGTGGGTTGCGGTCAAACTGCTACACGAACCATCAGCAGGCGCATACAGAATTGAC
>DASXLU010000022.1:0-7005 GCA_036496065.1 Candidatus Acidiferrum sp. | reverse complement strand
AGAAGGTGTCATGTGCATTGCGCGGAGAACGAGAAAAGAAAACACTGTGGCAACGAAGGTTTTACGATTTCAATGTCTGGAGTTCAAAAAAGGTGCCGGAGAAGTTGCGCTACATGCATGAAAACCCGGTCAAGCGGAAATTGGTGTCGGACCCTGGAGACTGGAAATGGAGTAGTTGGTCGCACTACGCGAATGGCGAGCCGGGAGTGGTTCGGATTGATGGCGTTCGCTAAAAAGTTGGGAGTCTTGGTTGGCTCTAAACCCGCACCCTTTCCAGAGGGCGGAAAGGGATGCGGCACCCACCCAAGAAGGCGGTTCCCATTACGGGAAGGCCATTGCGCTGCTAGACCCTTGGTGCCAGAATTGGCGGATACCCGGAAACACCTGGGCGTCTTGCGGTGTCTAAGTAGTAGAGCGGACGTGGTTGGGGGAAGCTGCCCAACCGGCAATTGCTCCCTTACCGGGGGCGAGAACCCCCTCACGGGGGTAAAGAGGCAGGCAGACCGTGTCCGATTGGGCTAGCGCCTTATCTTGGGGACGAGACGAGTCCGAGCTTGTAAATGAATTACAGGCCGGCTCGGAGACTGCCTTTGACTGGCTGGTGACCCACTATCATGGCCCGGTCTACAACCTGATTCTCGGCATGCTGGGCGATACCTCGGACGCAGCCGATGCGGCGCAGGAAGTGTTCCTGAAAGCGTTCAAGGGAATTCGCAGCTTTCGCCAGGGCAGCTCGCTGAAGACTTGGCTGTATCGCATCGCCATACGTGAGGCGCTAAATCACCGGCGTTGGTTCAAACGCCACCTGCAGAAAAATATCTCGATTGACGCGGAGCCGGAGGAAGGGTGCGCGCCAATTGATATCGAAGATTTGAGCGCGACCCCGTTTGATTTGCTGGCCGCCAGCGAGATTCAGAACGCGGTGCAAGGCGCATTGCAGCAAGTGCCCGACGTGTTTCGCAGCGCGGTAATCCTGCGCGACCTGGAAGGCTTGAGCTACGAAGAAGTAGCGGAAGTGCTGGATTGCAGCGTGGGCACGGTGAAGTCGCGGATCTTACGCGGCAGGCGCGCATTGAAAGAAATGCTGCAGCCGATACTGGGCGATCGGCCCGCGACGGCAGCACCGTCGACGGCAGGGAATGGCGCTGCTTCGGCGACGCGCAACGAATTTGTACCCGCAAACGCGGGATCGGCAGTTGCTCCATTCGGCTCGCAGATCGGCTTGCAATTAGCGTATGTACGCTCCAACACGATGCCGCAGGCCGAAGGAAAAACGCGTACCAGCCGGGCGCGTGAGGAACAGTCATGAAGTGCGAGAAGGTTCAAAGCAAGCTGGCCGGGTATTTGGACGACGCGCTGGTATCGGCGCCGCGACCCGAAGAACGCCATTCGATTCGCGAACATCTGGAAGGCTGCACGGATTGCCGCGAAGAATTGCAGCGTTATCGGAAATTGTCGGTGCTGCTGTCGCGCATGCCGCGCGCGGTGCCTCCTGTGGATTTGGCGGTGAAAATAAAGGTAGCGGCAGCGCAGGAGCAAGGGCGGCCCAGCCAGTGGCAGCGGGTAAAAGATCGCGCGGAAATATTGCTGGACAACGTGTTTCGTCCACTGACCGTGCCGGCGACGGGCGGATTATTCAGTGCCATCATCATTTTCGTGTTTGTGTTCCACATGATGCTGCCCGGAATTACCGTGCAGGCGGATCCCAACGATATTCCTACCGGGCTGCTGCAACCCGCGCAATTGCTGTCGCTGGCGGAATATCCGGAAAGCGCTGTGCCGGAATTGCAGCATCCCGATGCGGTGTGGCAGCATGAACTGCTGGTCGACGTGAAGGTCGATGCGCAAGGGCAGATGGTGGATTACGACATCATCGATGGCCCAGACAATCCGCAATTGCGCCATCATCTCTACCAGGTGCTGCTGTTCTCCCGCTTCCGCCCGATGCTCAGCTTCGGCCGGCCCACCGCCGGCGGCCACGTAGTGCTCAGCTTCAGCGCCGTCCACGTCCGCGGCTAACGCGACTCGCACGCAGACACATACGCGCCGCGCGCCGTGCTAGGTCGCAGCGCAATTACACGGTGAGAGGTTAGTGAGTGGCGTTAGGCGATACAGCGGCAATGGGAATCGTCACGCTGCCCATCGCTCCGGAAGAATCGCGTGCAAAAATTCGCAGCGTTCGCGCTTCCGGCGCAATTTCCTGACGGCTTCCCAGCAAGATTCCTTTGCTGATCAGCTCGGCGTATTCTTGGGGCGCGAGATGAAAATCCACATGTTGCCGTTGCGCTACAAGCGGCGCTTCGCCTGATCCCATCTGATAGAAGAGCAGATCCAAGCCGCCATCGCGCGCTTCGTTTGCGGATTGCTGCAGCAACAGTTCCCGCGCATCCAGTCGCAAATAAAGGCGCAACGTTCGCGCTGCGGCGGATTCCAGCGGCTTGGCGGTAACGCGCAGGCGCAAGCTCGTGGAATCCACCGGATTCTTGGTGGCGCGGGCCAAGTCCGTTTGCATCTCGCCATGCTCATCGGGCAAATCGCTGGTGGCGAAATATCCGTCGCGATAGCGGATGCGCAGTCCAGGTATTTTCGTGCGCAACTTCAGGCGATGATACGAACCGTCCCACTGATTGTGATTAGGATAGAAGCCCAACAAGTAGGCGAGTTCGGTCTCGTCGACAGCTTTCTGCATCGCTCCCGCAAGATCGTTGGTGCCGTAGAAAGCGCGTCCGCCAGTTTGCCGCGCGATGGTGTTCATGGTGTCGCGGCCGCCGGCAATCGCGAAGAAACTGCTGTTCAGCGAAGCTGCCGGTGCAGCGCCGTGAGAGCCGCCGCTGCCCATCTGCACTCCAGCCGCATCCACTGGATACACCGACATATTCACGCGATTCAGCGCGCGGGCCGCGCTTTCCAATTCCGTCGAATAATTTTCTCCGCCGGCGATATTTCCAGGCGCGAGCGTGGTACCGCCGGAGCCGAACATGATCGGAAACGAACTGGAAATCCAGATCAAACTTTTTCTGCCGGAAATGTAGGCGAGCTGATAGGCAATCGCACTGAAGGCGCCGATCGTTTGTTGTACGCGCCGGTCGAGCGCAGCGTAATCGAATTGCGCATCGGCGCGATCGCGTTGAGTCAGCGAACGCATATTGGCATCGCCCGATGCAAGCAACTCTAAATTTGAGGATGCAACCAGCGAAGCGTCCAGCGGCCCGAGAGCATTTGGTTTCACGCGATTTACTGCGGCGAGCAGCGCTTGCGAATCCTGCGTGAAATCCTGCAGCACGAACAATTTCTCTCGCAAAAGATAAATCGCCAGATATTCCTTGGGATCGCGCTTGCGCAGCAGTTTCAGCACTTGCGCCTTCACGCGGACTTGATCTGCAAATGTGGTGTTCAGTGCGTCGATCAGAATCACGCTGACAGAACCGCTTTTGCCTTCCTGCGAGTCGCGATTGTCGAAGACGTTCGGCACACTATTTGCGTCGCGCGCGTGTTCCTGGACCGCGACCGCCGGGGAGAAAATCGCGACATCCTGCTCCGCGTCGTTATCGGTCAGCGTGAAGTCGTCTTTCTTGAGGTTGAGCACCGGCCTGCCATGACTGTCCTCGACGATGACGCTGAGTTGCACCAACCGAGTGGTGCTCTTCAGCACTCCGGCTGGCGATGTTTGTGCCGATGGTGCGGGAGGCGAAGGAGTTTGCGCAAAGCCCATTTGCGCGGCTACAGAAAGGGAAAGCATTGCCGCGAACAAGATGGCGCGCACGATTCGCAAGCTGGGCAGCTTCATGGAGGCAATCCTCGTCGCAGTGCCGGAGACAGTGGCCGAGAGCATATCACGTAAGCGTTTCGTATCGTATCGAAACCAACACTAGCACGCGATGTGCGCACAGTGCGGATGATGGTCGTCTGCGCGCGTATATTCTACAGACGAGGGTCGACGGGCTCACTCTCGAGAGCCAATACGCCGAAGACGCATTCATGAACGCCGCGCAGGGGTTCATGGCGCACGAAGCGCTCCAGCGCCTCGATGCCCAAAGCAAATTCCCGCAACGCCAACGAGCGCTTCGAGGAAACGCTTCTGTTCCGCAAACGCTCGAGGTTGCCCGGTAGCAGATATTCAGGGCCGTAAATAATCCGGAGATATTCGGGCCCACGGCATTTCACGGCAGGCTGAACCAACCCGCGACGACCGCGAGCGATGAAGTCCAGCGGCTTGACCACCATGCCCTCGCCGCCGCGGGTGGTCATCTCCTCCCACCAGCTTGTCGCCTCCTCCACGTTTCGGACGTCTGTCAGGTCTACGACCTTATACGGCGTGGCGTGCAAAATCCCATCGCTCGCGCGGCAAATCTCCGCTAGCTTTTCCAGATGCCAAAGGTGGTCGCGGTGCACGTGGACCTGGCCTTCTGTTGCGAGCAAATGAAATGGGGCCAGCTTCAGATCGCTCACGGAGCGAACGGGCCAGCAATAGTGGCGATACGATTCGACATAACGTTTTGCCGCTTCCAGTCGCAGCCGATTCAATTCCAGTAGCGGCACTGCATCTGGATTTTTCGCGGCGAATGGTTCCAGCAGCGAAACTACTTCTGCGAGGCTTGCTTTGGCAGCGGACCCGACCGCCGCGTACTGTTGCCGCAATAATTCCTGGGCCTTTGCGGACCACGGCATCAACTCCGTGTCCAGACACACCCAGTCGGTCTTGAACTGTTCCCAAATGTTGGCCGCATCCAGAGCCGCACGCACCTTGTTCAGCAGTTCCCGCTCGATGGCCGTATCATCAAAGAAGCGCCTGCCTGTACGCGTGTAGCAAATCCCAAATTCATCTCCGGTCACCCCGAAGCGGCGCCTCGCGATATTCTCATCGCGACAGACGATCACGACAGCGCGGGAGCCCATGTGCTTCTCTTCGCAAATGACTCGGGCGATTCCTTCCCGCTGAAAATACGCAAACGCTTCGGCAGGATGCTCCAGAAGCCCAGGACGTGTGGACGTCTCTGTGGGAGACATCGTTGGCGGCAGATAAATCAGCCATTTCGGATTCGCGGCGAAGCGGCTCATAACCTCCAGCGCCGCGGTGGCATTCTCTTCGCGCACCGTGACGTTGTGGTGCAGACGCGTGGTGACGATTCGCTTTCCGATGACATCATCGATATCCAATAAATCGTCGTGCGTTTGTTGGGATGTGAGATCCGGCAGAGCGGCGGCAGGCGCTAGCAGCGGCTTTATTGGCTCAGCGTATTTTGTTCGCGGGCCAACAGAGACCATTTCCTTCTCTGGATATCGCAGGGCCGTCAACTTGCCGCCAAACACGCAGCCTGTGTCGATATTGATCGTGCGATTTAGCCACTCCGCTTGCGGCACCGGAGTATGCCCATAAACCACCATAGCCTTTCCACGATATTCGGCGGCCCAGTTGTAACGAACCGGGAGTCCGAACTCGTCGGTCTCTCCGGTAGTTTCGCCGTAGAGCGCAAAGTCGCGCACTTTTCCTGAGCCACGTCCTTGCATCTCTTCTTTCATGCCCGCGTGCGCTACTACCAGTTTTCCGTCGTCCAGAACGTAGTGGCTCACCAAGTCGTTGAGAAATTTCACGACCTGAGAACGAAACTCCGGCGTTTCAGACTCAAGTTGCTCGACCGAATTCGCCAGCCCGTGCGTGATTTGCACATCTTTCCCGCGTAATTTGCGGAGCAACTTAATGTCGTGATTCCCGGGCACGCAAAAACCTGTTCCCGCTTCAACCATACTCATCACCAAGCGCAGGACATCCGGAATTTTTGGCCCTCTGTCGACAAGATCGCCAAGGAAAATCACCTTTCGCCCCGCCGGCGTGTTTACCGCATAACCTCGGCCGGTGTTTCCCTTCACTTGCGCTTCCAAGGAATAGCCAAGTTGGGTGAGCAGATCGACAAGCTCGTCAAAACAGCCATGGACATCGCCAATAATGTCGAATGGTCCATGTTCGTGCTTCAGATTGTTCCACAACGGTTCGCGCTGAATCTCCGCGGCGTCCACATCTTCGGGAGTACGCAGTATATGCACGCGGCGAAAACCTTCGCGTTCGAGATTCCGCAGCGATTTGCGCAACTGTTGCGATTGTTGGCGAATCACGTGCGGACCAAAAGTACGGTCAGCTCGCGTGCGATTTCTTTCGTGGCAGATCTTTTCCGGCAAATCGAACACAATCGCTACTGGCAGGCAGTGATATTCCTGTGCCAGCGCGATGACGGCCTTACGCGCTTCCTGCTGCACGTTGGTGGCGTCAATTACCACTAACTTGCCCGCGGCTAGCCGCTTCCTGGCAATGAAGTACAAAACCTCGAATGCGTCATTTGTCGCCGCTTGGCTGTTTTCATCGTCGGACACCAAGCCTCGACAAAAATCCGATGACAGAATCTCTGTCGCCAAAAATTGTTTGCGCGCGAACGTCGATTTACCGGATCCCGAGGGCCCAACGAGCGCGACCACAGCAAGCTCTGGAATGGCGAGTTTCATGGACGCGTGAAAATCCCCATCTGCGCTGGGCTGCCCACATTGGCGTCTTCGGAACCAATCGGCATATATCGGACCGCGTATCCAAATCTGTCGGCCATTCCGCTGGCCCAACTCTGAAACTGCTCGCGCGTCCACTCAAAACGATGATCCTTGTGGCGCATCTTTCCGGCAGCCAGCGTTTCGAATTTCACGTTGTATTCGACATTTGGTGTGGTGATTATCACGGTCCGCGGCCGCGCAAACTCGAATAGCACGCGTTCGAACGCTGCGAGGCGTGGCGGGTCCTGATGCTCGATTACTTCGACGACTGTCGCAGCGTCGTACCCTTCCAGTCGGCGATCGCGATAGGTCAAGGAACCGTGCAGCAAGCGAATGCGCGCTTTCTGCATAGTGGGAAGATCCTCAAGGCGCAATTTTCTTGCAGCCAACTCGAGCGCCCGATGCGAAACGTCCATGCCTACAATTTCGGAAAAGGATTTGTTGGTCAGCAGTTCCCGCAACAAGCGACCT
>DASXLU010000021.1:0-4658 GCA_036496065.1 Candidatus Acidiferrum sp. | reverse complement strand
CAGCAGATCCCGCCGCAAGTCTCCGCGCAGAGCCGCTACCGAAGTCAACTGTCCTGGCCATAATGCAACCGTGTTCGTAGCGTTGGCCTGGATGGGCGCGACCCCGATCGACAGCATCGCCGGAAACGAGATAAACGAGCCACCCCCGGCCATTGCATTCATCACGCCGGCAATAAAGGAGGCGACGACAAGCCAGATGTACGGCCAATGCGTGGTAAATATCGAGATCATCCATTTTCTATTGTAGCCACTGGCAAGAGTAAGCCGCTTTCCATTGGCTAAGACGTCCTACAGCGAACGCTGTCGCGCTGATACCGGTATCTCAGGAGTCGCCGCAATCAGCCTTCGCGTGTACTCCTCGCGGGGGGACTCGCAAACCTGGGCACAATCCCCCAACTCCACCAGCCGGCCACGTTGCATTACTGCTACCCGGTCGCAGAGATACCGAACGAGCGGCATGGAATGGGAGATAAACAGATACGTCAGCCCATGCTCTCGTTGCAACTCTCGCAGAAGATTTACCACCTGCGCTCCCACTGAAACGTCGAGGGCGCTGACCGGCTCATCCAGGACGAGAAACTCCGGACGCAATGCGAGGGCCCGTGCAATATTGATCCTCTGGCGCTGTCCCCCGCTGAACTCGTGCGGAAAACGCTCCAGCGCCGACTCCCCCATCCCCACCGTTCGCAGCATGTCCGCCAACCTTGCCGCAAGACCCTCCTCTGGTTTCTGGTTGTGAATTGCGAACGGCTCCGTCAAAATCTCGCGTACCCGCATTCGCGGATTTAGTGCGGCATAGGGATCCTGAAACACTATCTGCATTTTGCGTCTCGTCGCTCGCATTTCCTTCGAACTTGCGGCCAGGAGATCGCGGCCCTTATACCTCACCTCACCCGCCGTCGGGTCTACCAATCGCAGTAGCATGCGCGCAACGGTACTCTTGCCCGAACCAGACTCGCCTACCAGCCCAAGCGTCTCTCCGCGCCGAATCGCAAACGAAACATCGTCCACTACGCGATGTCCTGACCCATACTCCTTCACCACCCCCCGCGCCTCCAGCAGTATGTCGATGGGCATGGATCAGACCAGCTTTGGATGCTGCAGGTGAAAGCTGGTCGCGTCCTGATACGCCTTGGCAAACGCCGCCAGCCGCGCATCCGAATATAGCGCTCCAAGAAATGTCAGGCTCACCGGCGTTCCCGGGCCGCCTGCATTCGTCAGCGCGCCATCCTCCTCGGTCTCACTCCTGGGAGCGCCGTCACCACGAATTCCATTCGGCACAATCACCGCCGGATGCCCGGTCAAGTTCGTCGCCTGCAGCTGGTTGCCCTGCGAAGGCGTCGCAATGACGTCAACTTGCTCAAACAGCTTTGCCATCTCGGCAATCGCCAGCGTTCGTGCGCGCATCGCCTGGATGTAGTCCACCGCGGAATAAAACCGCGCAATGCGAAACTGATTTGGCCAGTCGAAGGGCAGCTGCCCCGTAAGCAGTTTGTCCCGTCCGCTCCTGGTCAAATCATCAAAAGCCGCCGCGCCTTCCGCTTCCAACACTGGAACAATCGCGCCAAAAGGAAAATCCGGTATCTCCACGGGAATGAGTTTCACTCCCATGTTGCGCAGTTCATCCAGCGCTGTGGCCGCATACTTCGCGTCGTAGACTCGCCGATCGAAATTCCGCCTCTGCATCTCCGATGCTCCTGCAGGCAAGGTCGGTGCATCGAACGCACTCTTGATGTAGCCCACTCGCAGCGTCTTCCAGTTGAAATTGGCATCCCAGTTGAACGCCGCCGGCTGCACCGAAAGATCGTGGCCATCTGGTCCGTAGATGGCCGACAGCACCAGCGCGCAGTCCTCGACGGCCCGGCATATCGGCCCGATCTTGTCCATCGTCCAACTCAGTGCCATTGCGCCGGTCTTTGGCACAAAACCAAATGTGGGCCGCAACCCCGTGCACCCACAGCGAGTGGAAGGCGAAGAGATGGAGCCAAGCGTCTCCGTTCCCAGTGCAAATCCCACGCAACCCGCCGCAACCGCACTCGCACTTCCCGCCGAAGACCCGCTCGACCCCTGCCGTTTGTTCCATGGATTCCGCGTCCGCGCCCCGAACCAAAGATCGCCCTGCGCTAAGGCTCCCATGGACAACTTGGCAATCAAAATCGCTCCTGCTTCATGAAGGCGCGACACGACGGTAGCGTCATAGTCAAGCCTCTGCTCTTCGAACCCGCCGGCGCCCCACGTTGTTCGATAGCCCTTGACGGCCAACAAGTCCTTACCGCCCCAGGGAATTCCATGTAACGGTCCGCGATACCTTCCTGCGGCAATCTCCCTGTCCGCTGCAGCCGCATGTTCCATCGCCCGGTCTTCGGTCAGCGTAATCACAAAATGTAGCTGCGGATCGTACTTTTTCAAACGTGCCAAATACATCTTCGTCAATGCGACCGAGCTGACCTTCCGCGTCTTCATGAGTTCCGCCAGCTCCCGCACTGAAGCAAGCGCCAGAGCGTCCGAATCTGCGCCAACTCCCGCCGACACAGCCGCCACGAGCGTCTTCACATCGGGCGCCGCACTCATCTTCAGCGGCTTTTTCGCGGTGTCCAGCACCATGTCACCTGGTACTGGGTCGAAAACAAATGCCGGAGCAACACTGTTCGGCATGTTCAGATTTCGGATCGCCGTGTAGGACTTTCGCAGCTGCTCCAGTCCTTCGAGCATCATCTTCCTCTGCTCCTCCGTCACACTGATCCCGGCAATCACCGCCGCCGCGTCGATCATCTCGGGCGTAATCTTTGCCATGGCCTCCGTGTTGGCCCTCACGTCGCCCCCACCCACAATGGGCGAACTCTGCGCCTTCGCCTGCCTCGCCAGTGTGAACAGCGCGCCCGGAAACAACGTCTGTCCCAGCCCAATCATGGAGCACACGCCAAGAAAGCCCCGCCGATCCAACCCAGAATCCTGTTCGCTCATCCCCGCATTATTGCATCCCCTTGCGTTTCCTCGAAACTCAAAACGCGAACCTAATCTCCCGGAGAGAACAAACAGGGGGAGAAACAAAAGCTGTCCTGCAGCCGTCTATAATCCACATTGTTTGCCCGCGTTCTATCCTTCAGCCGTTCTCTGAGAGCATGTCGATGACTGATACTTTTCGTGCGCGCCTTTTAGCGCAACACCTGAAGCTCGCCTTTCGTGTTCTGCGAAATGCCCCGGCATTTTCGGCGCTTGTTATCTCGATTTTGGCGCTTGGAATTGGCGCGAACACTGCGTGTTCAGCGTCATCGACGCGGTCTTGCTGCGACAGCTTCCCTACGGCGATCCGAACCGTCTCGTCGTCCTGTGGGAGAAGAACCATGCGCTCGGCACGTCGATCGGAGAACGGGTTCCGGTTTCCCATGCAAACTTCGTCGAGTGGGTCAGACAGGCAAAGTCGTTCGAAGACATCGCCGGATTCGAGAGCGTCAATCTGAACCGGACCGGCGCCGGTGAGCCCGAGCGCATCGAAGGCGCGCGCGTTTCGCCCAACTTCTTTCAGGTATTTTCCGTCAACCCGGCGTTAGGAACGACCTTTGCGTCCGTAGCGTCCGATCCGGGCAATGCGCACACCGCCATACTAAGCGATTCCTATTGGCAGACGCACTTTGGCGGCAGTCGCAATGTAATCGGCCAACCAATAACTTTGAACGACGCTGTCTACACCGTGGTCGGCGTGCTACCCGCAAACTTCTATCTGCCGACCACCCGGGAAGGCTCTGATCAGCGGAAGCCGGCCATATGGATTCCAGATGACGTCGCTACCCAGAGCAATCTTGAGGAACTCAATCGTCGCAAGATGCTCGTGTTCGCTCGGCTCGCCCATGGGGCCACCCTTCAGCAGGCTCGCATGGAGATGGATGCAATCGCTCGCAACCTTCAAGACCAGAATCCCATTCTGAACGCCGGGTTCGGCGTGAACATCTTCCCGATCTATTTGGAAGATGTCGGTCAGCAATCGCGTCAAAATCTTCTTGTACTCTTCTCTGCAGTCGGCTTAGTGCTGCTCATCTCGTGTGCGAACCTGAGCAACCTGGTCCTCAGCCGCGCTACCCATCGTCAGCGCGAACTTGGCATCAGAAGAGCGCTGGGCGCCAGCCGTGGAGACCTCATCGCACAACTCCTCATGGAAGCGGCAGTGCTAAGTTGTCTCGGCGGTCTGCTCGCGCTCGTCGTCGCGTACGCAGGCATCAAAACCATTCCTGCCTTGAAGCCCGCAGGAATTCTGAGGCCGGATAGCATCCATCTCGGCATACCTGTTTTGCTCTTTACGATGTTGATGAGTTTCCTAGCCGCCGCCCTCTTCGGCATTATCCCCGCCCTTCGTGTCTCCCGCACCGACGCAAACTCCGTTATCAAGCAATCCGGCGAAGCGGGCTATCGGAACTCTCGCCGCCTGATCTCGAGACTGGTCGTTCTGGAGGTCAGTCTGGCGACCGTGCTCTTGATCGGTGCCGGATTCCTGATGAGCAGTCTCCGTCATGTGATGGCAATCGACCCAGGGTTTCGTGCCGATCATGTCCTGACCATGCAGTTCAGCCTCCCGCCCGAGCGATATTCCTCCAAAGAGGCGTCGGCAACATTTTGCCGGGCCGTCCTCGACCGCGTCACCCGTCTTCCCGGAGTAAGATCGG
>DASXLU010000020.1:0-5296 GCA_036496065.1 Candidatus Acidiferrum sp. | reverse complement strand
GGCTTGGTCAGCAGATCATTGTTTGGGCGGGCATAATATCCACGGCGGGCTCGAACCTGAAAGCCCTTGCGGTCGGGAGTTTCGATTTTAATTTTGTGGTACCGACTGTCGATGCCGTGATTCGACGGGTTATACGCCAGCGAGTATTGATTGCGCAGCTCCTCGCCGATGTCCTGGAAAGATTGATCCAGGTCGTCCACGTGGTACGGATAAAAGGAACGCCCGCCGGTTTCCTCCGCCAGATCCTGCAGGATTTTGTCGCCTTCCGTCAGATGATATTTGCGGTTGCCGGATTTCTCTTTGGCCGGATCATCGAGCGTCACCCACTGCGTGCTGGTGCTGATGGTATAAATCACCACGCTGGTGCGCTGCGCCATTTCGATGGCTTCCGCACGGGTATGCGTCGAAAGATTATCCTCGCCGTCGCTGATCAGAATCATCACGCGGCGCACCACGTCCGGCTGGTCGCCTGGTGGACGCGGAGGATTGCTCAGCTCCTTGTAACAAGCCTCGTAAATCGCGTCGTACACCGCCGTGCCGCCGCCCGCTCGTGTGCGCAGAATCTGATCTCGCAGCATGCCCGTATCGCCTGTGAACGCTTGCACCATCTGGGGCTCGTCGTCGAAGGTCATCACGAACGCTTCATCTTTATTGCGGCGGAGCACGCTGAACAGAAAGTTGTTGGCGGCGTCTTGTTCGAACTTGATGCGATCGCGAATGCTGTTCGAGGTGTCCAGCAACATCCCAATTCGCAGCGGTAAATCAGACTGTTTACTGAAGTAGCGAATTTCCTGCGTGACGTTGTCGTCCAATACCTTGAAGTCTTGCTTCTCGAGGTCCGGAACGAGCTTGTTGCGGCGATTCAGAACGGTAAACAGCACGTCGACCAGGTTGACCTGCACTGGAATGGTCGTCTGGCTTTTCTGTATCTGCTCTTGCCCTTGCTGAGCGGCGGGGGGAGTGGAAGGCTGTTGCGCGCCGTAAACTAGTAACGTGCCCAGAAATGTCGCCGTCAGCAGAAAAAACAGGGATGGATATCGCATGTCGCTAGATTATAGGTACCCCTTGAGTGCAGCGTCAATTCGAGCCATTTGCTCGCCGTTCGCAGCAGCCAGTTTTCCAAGATACTCGCGCAGTTCCGCGGGCAAAGGAGCCGCAATTTGGATGGCCTGACCAGTGCGCGGCTGCAAAAACCCGATCTTCGCGGCGTGCAGGAAGTTGCGTCCCAGCCCGGGTAGCGTGGTGCTGCCGACTCGTAACTGCGCCGCCGCGCCATAGAGCGTATCTCCCACGACGGGATGGCGCAGCTCCGAGAAGTGCACACGAATCTGGTGTGTCCGTCCGGTGTGCAGTTGCACCTCCACCAGCGTCGTGGCGCCGATGCGAGCCAGCGCCTTCCAGTCCGTACGAGCCTCACGTGCATTCTGCAGAAATGCCGATCGTCGCGCGGTCATACGCGTACGGCGGTTCGGGTCGCGCGCGATCGCCAGTTCAATGCGCCCGCGATCTTCCTTCAGCGATCCTTGTACCAGCGCTATATAGGTTTTCTGGACGGTGCGCTCGCGAAATTCTTCCGCAAGTTTGGCATGCGCGAAATCATTTTTGGCGACGAGCAGAATGCCCGAAGTTTCTTTGTCGATGCGGTGGACGATACCCGGCCTCAGCGGATCGCCGGATTGAGAAAGATCCTGCCCACGGCCGAGCAGCGCGTTCACCAGCGTTCCACTCTGATTCCCCGCCCCGGCATGAACGGTCATTCCCGCGGCCTTGTTCACCACGATTACATCATCGTCTTCATACAAAATATCCAGCGGAATCGATTCAGGCTCCGCCTGCATGGGCGGACGCGGCTGCGGCACGACGGCCACAAAATCGCCCGCCTTCACCTTCTGCGCGCCCTTGGACGATTTCCCATTCAGCAGGACGAAACCGCCATCAATCAGCTCTTGCACACGCGTGCGCGAGATATCCGGGAAATGGTTAGCGATAACACGGTCCAGCCGCAGACCTGCTTCTTCGGGCGAGGCAGAAAACTCGCGTTTCGGGGTTGAAGAAATCGAATGCACGTGGCGATTGTAACAGCGAAAGAGCCAAAGCCCGCTGCACGCCTCGGGTTAGGTCAGGCTATTGGAACCGGCAAGTTTGCCGTACCACTGCCCTGAACTTTTGATGATGCGCCGCTGGTCGCGGAAGTCCACGTACACCAATCCGAAACGCTGCGTATAGCCTTCCGCCCATTCGAAATTGTCGAGCAAACTCCAGTGGTGGTACGCGCGGATTTTAGCCCCATCTTTAATGGCTCGACCAAGCGCGCTCAGATAGCCGCGCATAAATGTTACTTTGCGCTCGTCGGTGACGTGCCCGTGCACATCGGGAGCATCCACATACGACGCGCCGTTTTCCGTAATCTCCATGATCGGCTTGTCAAACTCCTTATTGAAGCGCATCAGCAGTTCGTAGAAGCTGTCGGGCCACACTTCCCATGCGAAGTCCGTCAAAGGGCCTTGTGTCGCGTCGAACGCGTTTACGCCAGCGCTGGCTTCTCCGGCACCCGGAGGAATGGCGGAAACCAGTTGCCGCCGATAGTAGTTGATGCCAAGAAAATCGAGCGGCGCCTTGACCAATTCCATATCGCCGTCTTTCACGCCCATCACATCGTACGGATTCCCGCCCGGAAACGCTTTGGGATATTCGCCCTTCAGCGCGGGATTCGTGAACCAGATATTTCCCAATGCGTGCGCGCGATCCGCAGCTTCGCGGTCTTCAGCGCTCGAGGTGGCAGGCTCGCAGTTCGAAACGCTAAAGGCGGATCCCACTTGAAACTTGGGATTAACGGCTTTAATCGCCTTAAACGCTTGCCCCTGCGCAATGTTGACCACGTGCGTTGCACGCATGCATGCCGCGAAATCCTTGTGCGCCGGCGCATGCACCCCGCGTCCGTATCCCAAAAATGTAAACACCCACGGCTCATTGAAAATGGCCCAATGATTTACCCGGTCCCCCAATGCGCGCGTGACAATTTCGCAGTACTCCGTGAAGTGCCCAACGATATCGCGATTCGGCCAGCCGCCTGCGTCTTCCAGCGCTTGTGGCAAATCCCAATGGTACAAGGTCACGAGTGGACGAATGTTCGCTTCGTGCAGCGTATCGACAACTCGTTTGTAATAGTCTAGTCCCTTCGGATTCGGCTTCCCCGTGCCATTCGCTTGAATACGCGGCCACGAAATCGAAATGCGATAGCTCTTCAGATTAAGTTTCTTGGCAATCTCGATGTCTTCTTTGTATCGATGATATGAATCGCACGCCGTGTCGCCCGTGTCGCCGCCCTTCACCTTGCCTACCGTGTGCGAAAAGCGATCCCAGATGGACTCACCCTTGCCATCCTCGTTCCAGGCTCCCTCCACCTGATAGGAAGCCGTAGCGGCGCCCCACAGAAAATCCTTGGGAAATTGAAACGGTACAAAAGTGTTCGCCGATCCAGGAACGCCTCCCATCCAATTGCCGGAGACTGGAAACACTGAAATCGCAGCAGCGCCAAACAAGCCGCCTACAAATTCGCGACGCGAAAAACCTGACACACGAGGAGCCATAGACTCCCTCCCTGAGCTTAGAGAAACGATTTTCTACTAGGAATGGGCCGAGTGCTTCTGTCGGAATAATACATCAAAAACGATGAGCGCAGCACCAACAGTTACGGCCGAGTCCGCTACATTGAACGTAGGCCACGGATTGAATATCTGCAAAGGAATGAACCGCAGCCACACTTGAATGAAATCCGTGACCGCGCCATGCACAATCCGGTCGGTGATGTTACCTGCGGCACCGCCCAAGAGCAGCGCCAATCCCGCGGAATTCAGCGAACTCAGGTTTTTGCCCGCAACCAGCAGCCACGCGATCACGCCAATGATGATTGTCGACGTGGCGATCAGCACGATGCGCACCATGGTTGCGGAGGAATCCGCCAAAAAGCTGAACGCGATGCCGGGATTCTTCGAATAGATAATGCTGAAGAAATTCGGAATCACCACATGGGGAAAGTAGGACTCCGGACGCGACTCAATCCACGCCTTCGTAGAGCGATCGACGAAGACAACAGCAAGGGTCATCCACAGCCAGCGAAGTCGGCTCGGAAGAATCATGCGAGCGTGGCGACTGTTCCTGGCCCGTTGCCCTCGATTTCTGCAATCGCTTCACCGCAGCGCTCACAGATCGTCGGGTAGCGCGAATTTTCTCCCACGTGTGTCGAGTAGTTCCAGCAGCGCTCGCACTTCTTGCCGTCGGCCCGCTGTACCGTAACTTCCAGGCTAGGCACAACGTCGGACTTGAAGTCACCCGACCCCGCATTGATCAACTCCACTTGCGAAACGATGAACAGCGCCGGCAGCACAGGCAAGTAATGTTTGAGCTTCGCTTTCAGCTCCAGGTCGGCGTTCAAAAGAATTTTCGCTTCCAGGCCAGAGTTCACCAGCTTCTTCTCGTTGCGCGCCACTTCCAGCGCCTTCAGGACTTCTGCGCGAACCTTGGCGAGAATTTCCCACGCATTGGTTTTGTCTGCCGGGATACCGCTGCGCAGTTCTGCTTCGTCTGGGAATAAAGCGATGTGCACGCTATCCGGCTCGCCCGCGGCCTTAGGCAAATATTTCCAAAGTTCCTCGGCGGTGAACACCAGAATCGGTGTCGCCAATCGCACCAACGCACTGGTGATCTTCCAGATGGCCGTTTGCGCGGAGCGGCGCGAGTGGCTCCTAGGCGCCTTGGTATACAGGCGATCTTTCAGCACGTCGTAGTAGAACGAACTCAGATCCACCACGCAGTAATCGTGAATCGCATGATAAATGCGGTGGAATTCGTAGCTGGAATACCATTCGCGGCAACGCTTCACCAAATCGGCGGTGCGCTCGAGCATCCAGCGATCCATTTCCTCGAGCTGATCGTTGGCCAGCGCGTCTTTCGAAGGATCGAAATCGTTCAAGTTGCCCAGTGCGAAACGAAACGTGTTGCGAATCTTGCGATACGCTTCGCTGAGCTGCGTCATCACCCGCTCGCTCATCTTCACGTCGGCCTGATATTCCTGCGAGCCGACCCACAGACGCAGCAAGTCCGCGCCCCACTTGTCGCAAATCTCCGTGGGCAGCACCACGTTGCCAAGAGACTTGGACATCGGTCGCCCTTGTTCATCGAGCGTCCATCCATGCGTAACGACGCCGCGATACGGCGCCTTATCTCGCACGCCTACCGCAATCAGCAACGAACTGTGGAACCAGCCACGGTATTGATCCGGACCTTCGAGATACAC
>DASXLU010000019.1:0-7688 GCA_036496065.1 Candidatus Acidiferrum sp. | reverse complement strand
CACCGAAATCGGTGCGAAGGCCTTGCTCATCGCTACTGGCGTTTCCTATCGCAAGCTCGACGTCCCCGGCATGGAGCGCGTTCAAAGTGCAGGTGTATATTATGGTGCGGCCATGACCGAGGCAGCTTCCTGCAAGAATGAAGATGTCTATATTATCGGTGGCGCGAATTCCGCGGGACAAGCCGCCATGTTTTTCTCGCAGCACGCGCGCAGCGTCGTGATGCTCGTCCGCGGCAAGTCTCTGGAAGCCGGCATGTCGCAATATCTAGTCGACCAGATTCGGCAAACGGAAAACATTCACGTGGAACTCAATTCACAGGTTGTTGAAGTTAGCGGCGAAGATCGACTCGAAACCATTTCCGTCTTCTGTGCGACTACGGGTCAGACCCAGAAATTGCCCGCTCACTACTTGTTCATTTTCATTGGCGCGGCACCCGGTACGGACTGGCTGGGTGGCATCGTCGCCCGCGACGATAAAGGATTCATCTATACTGGCCCCGATTTGATGTGCGATGGCAAGCCGCCCAAGGGTTGGCCCCTGGAGCGCGACCCGTGGTTGCTCGAAGCCAGCGTGCCCGGCATTTTCGTCGCCGGCGATGTGCGCTATCGTTCCATCAAGCGAGTTGCCTCTGGCGTGGGCGAAGGCGCCAACGCGGTCCAGTTCGTGCATCAGTATCTGAGCACCGTCTAAGATGAGCGAAACCGATATCAATTCACAAATCGCGCGCTTTGTCTCCGATCTGCGCAGTGTGTCTACCTTCGCGGATCTTCCCGAGGGAGAGCTGATCTGGCTAGCGCAACACATGGACGAAGTCTCTTTTCGCGCGGGCGAAGTCTATGGCCGCCCCGGAGATCCAATCGAGCATTTAGTGGTCATTGCCGAAGGCGAAGTCCAATTCGAACGTCCCGAAAAGCCTGGCTCCCCGGTGATCACGGCTTCGGCCGGGCAGATCACCGGCTTGCTGCCGTTTTCCCGACTCACTAACTTCACCGGCATTGGGCGAGCTGTACTTTCCACTCGCATGCTTCGTCTGCATAAGCAAAATTTTCCGGAGTTGATGCAGAAATATCCTGAACTCGCGCAGCGCCTTGTCGGCGTCATGTCGGATCGTATTCGCGATATCGCTCGTCTCGAGAATCAACGCGACAAGCTCATCTCGCTCGGAAAACTATCCGCGGGTCTTGCTCATGAGCTGAATAATCCTGCAGCCGCCGCTCGTCGCGCCGCGCAGAACCTCATGGGCGCCATGAATAATGTCCGCGCGGCCAGCAAGCATCTGATGGTGCATTCGTTTTCTGACGAGCAGCGCGAAGCCGCGTTGCAGTTCGAATTGAAGGCCACCGAGCGCGCTTCCGCGCGATCCGAAGCGCCTGCCGATCCTCTGGAAGTCAGCGACCGCGAGGAGCAGATCACTTCATGGCTTGAGGGCCACAACGTCAGCAAGCCGTGGGAAATTGCTCCCGTTCTTGCGGAAGTCGGATTGAACGCTGACGAGTTGGACTCTCTAGTCGCTGCAATTGGCCCCGACGTGGTTGGTCACGTCGTAAGACGCGTCGCGGCGCTCATCACCGTTTTCAGCATCATCAAGGAAATCGACAACAGCACACGTCGCATCACCGACTTGGTCACCGCCATCAAGCGCTATTCCTATATGGATCAGGCGCCGCTCCAGGAAGTGGACCTGCACGAAGACCTGGAGAACACATTGAAAATTTTCGGCCATCGCCTGAAGAAAGGTGTCACTGTAAATCGCCAGTACGATCCGCAGTTGCCCCGCGTGTGCGCCTATGGCGGCGAACTTAACCAGGTTTGGACCAATCTGATCGACAATGCCATTGATGCCATGGACGGCAACGGCGAGCTACTTTTGCATACTGCCCACGATCCTGATGGCGTCAGCGTTGAAATTGGCGACAACGGTCCCGGCGTACCGGTGAATATCCAATCGCAAATTTTCGATCCTTTTTTCACCACCAAGAAAGTCGGCGAAGGCACCGGCCTCGGTCTCGATACAGTGGCCCGTATCGTTCGCAAACATCATGGGCGCATTACACTCAAATCGAAACCTGGCGATACCCGATTCCGCGTGTGGATTCCGTTTGATCAGCCCCGGCCACAAAATAATAGCCAGGAGGGAAGTAACAATGAGTGATACTTGCAGCCACATTTCGCACGCCGAGAAGGCTAAGAAAGTGAAGCCTCACACCAATGGTTGCGAAGAATGTCTGAAAATGGGTGACACCTGGGTGCACCTGCGGCTGTGTCTCGAATGCGGCCATGTCGGCTGCTGCGATTCCTCTAAGAACAAACACGCCACCAAGCATTTTCATGGCACCAAGCATCCGGTGATGCAATCCATCGAGCCGGGCGAAGATTGGATGTGGTGCTACGTCGACGAAGTGATGGCCGAACCTTCTTAAGCTAGAGTAAAGCGCGCGTTGCGACTTTTTTCGCGCTGCCGCGAAATTCGCGGTTATTCCAGGCCTTACTTTTTCCCGAGCAACATTTGTGCATACTTCGGTGCGGTGCCGCTGTCTTCGTGCTTGAAAAAAACATTTACGTCGATACCCTGTGCCATCCATCCTTCAAATCGCGTCCGCCACTCCTTGATCTGCTTTGGGGTGTAGTCTTCCTGACGCAATCTCGCGTAGGTGAAATTGGCGGTCAGCACCTCGAGCGGAGTCTCTTTTTCCGTCTCGGCTAAGCAGAGCGCCGTATTGTGGCGGCGCAACAGATCATACGTTTCGTCGGTGTACCACGACGGATGTCGAGCCTCGAACGCGAACGAAAACGCCGTGGGCCGTAGCGACAGGAAATCCTCCAGCAGCGCTTTGTCAAATTTGAAATTGGGCGGCAATTGCACCAGGATGGGCCCGAGATGGTCGCCCTCCTGCAGCACGCTGGCAATTTCCAGGAAACGCTTCAAAATTTCTTCGCAATTCCGCAAACGCTGAATATGCGTGATCTTCTGGTTGGCCTTCAACGCAAATCGAAAGCCTTCAGGCACGGTCTGTGCCCACTGTTGCAGCAAACTTTCCCTTGGCAAACGATAAAAGGTGTAGTTGATCTCCACCGTGGAAAATCGCTCGGAGTAATACTTGAGCATTTCCTTGTCGGGAAACTTCTCGGGATAGAAGGAGCCTTTCCACTCTTTGTAGGCGTAACCTGAAGTTCCTACCCGCAATTTTCCTGGACTCGCCATGTTGCTTTCCTCCGTTGCGCCGTCGATCGCCACGCGCTTTTATCCGCTCTTACGCTTGCTGGGTTTGTTCGTGTTCTCCGGCTGAATGTGACTGCTCAGCAATTCGATCGCAGGTTCCAGTCGTTGTCTGCGTTTCCAGAAATCTCCCCACAAGTCGCCTTTTTCCTTTAGACGCGTGAACACTGTTTTTATATTGAGCTTCTCGGGCTGCAGACTGGTTCGCAACTCGGCTGCCAGAATCGGTGTGGAAACAGGCGCTTTCGGGAACGCGCGTACCACGTAAGGCGCCGCCAATGGCCGTCCCTCCGCGTTCTGATGCACATCAATCAGCACCCGTCCCGCAGGACGTTTCGCCACCGAGCGTTCATTGGTAACCAGATTAGCGTTCTGCGTCGTTACGATGCGCGCCACGATCTCCGCAAATGTCCGCAATTGCGCGTAGGTGTAAACCGGTTCGACCGGCAAATACATGTGAATCCCGGTGGCACCCGACGTCTTCAGAAAAACTTCCAGCTTCAGCTCGCGCAGCTTGTCGTAAAGCGCTTTGGCGATTTTCACCACCACCGAAAAATCTGTGCCGTCCGAAGGGTCCAGATCGAAGAAGAAATAATCCGGATGCTCGATGTCCTCGTAGCGGCTCGACCACGGATTATGGTCAATGCATCCCAGGCCGGTCAGGAAGAGCAGGGAAGCCAAATCGTTCGCGATCGCGTAATGAATTCCCTGCACCTTTGTTTCGGAGTCGATCGTCACTGTCTTCAACCAGTCGGGCATGCCTTCGCGCAAATCTTTCTGGAAAAATGACTGGCCAGCGATCCCGTCCGGATAACGCCGCAACACCAGCGGACGATCCTTCAAATACGGCAGCACGTAATCCGCCATCTGGTAGTAGTACGCCAGTAAATCCCGCTTCGTGTAGCCGGTTTCCGGAAAGTAAACTTTGTTCAGATTGCTGAGCCGGAAAGTTTTGCCATCGATCTGCACCGTCGCGTTGTCCAGGTTTTTCTTGAAAAGCGCGCCCTCGATCTCCGCCTTTGTCCCTAATATTTTCCCTACTACAGCCGGTGCTCGCGCCACCACGGCGCTTTTGGCCACCGGTACAGCCGCTTCTAACCGGCAATCTTGCGCCTTCACGTCTTCGCGCAGGCCCATAAAGACCGGATGCCGCAGCCGCTGCTCGTCGGTCCAGCCGCCATATCTCACACGCGCCACCACGTACGGCGAAGTCCACGACGCCTTCTCGTTGGTCACCGGTACTTTGTCGAACGGCGAAGCAGCGGCCTTGTGCTCCTGCAGTTGCGCCAGGATCTCCTTCTGCATCTCGCCGTTCCATCCAGTCCCGACATGCCCGACAAAATGCAACTTCTTTCCCTCGTACAGCCCCAGCAGCAAGGCGCCAAACAAAACGCCCGTGCCGCGTCCGGCAGTCCAGCCGCCAATCACGCAATCCAGCGTCTTTGTCGCCTTCACCTTCAGCCAATTAGAACTTCGTTCGCTGACGTACCGGCTATCGCTCCGTTTCGCAACAATGCCTTCCAATCCTTTTTCCTTCGCAAGTTCGAACAATTCTTTTCCCTGCCCGACGATGTGATCGCAATATCGCATCGCCTGCGAGCCCATCAGAAATCGCTGCAGCAATTGCTTCCTTTGCAGCAGCGGCGCCCCACGCAAATCGTAGCCGTCGCAATACAGCAGATCGAACACCTGGTACACCACCGGAGTCTTGGCGATCAAATTCGCGGTGGGATTGCGCACGTGCATGCGATCCTGCAGCCGTTCGAAACTGCTGTAGCCCTTCTCGTCCAGCGCAACAATTTCGCCATCCAGAATGGCTTCGCGGCCAATCACAGCTTTCGCCAGCCCAGCCAGTTCGGGGTATTGCGGCGTGATGTCATTTCCGCTTCGCGCTCGCAGCTTGTACTTGCCGTCCTCAATCCAGGCCAGCGCACGCACGCCATCCCACTTTATTTCGAACAGCCAGTTCGGATCGGAGAACGCCTCATCGGTCAGGGTCGCCAGCATCGGCAGAAGCCGCGACGGCATAGCACTCTTGCGCGCATCCTCGATGTCCGACACATTCAGCGGAATTGGCCCACGCTTGGGCTGCGCCTCGGCCGCAATTTCGTCGAGCGTTAGTCCCGTCAGCACCGAGCCGTCGTGAGCCTCAATATCCCAACTCGCGTCCTCCGCGACGTCTTTGTGCTTGATCATCAGCCACTCGTTGCCTTTTTCGCTGTTCTTCAGTTTGACCAAGGCAAAGCTGCCACGTAGTTTTTCGCCATTCAGGCTGAACTTGATTTCGCCTCGCGCCAGCTGTTTCGCTGCGTTTGCATCGCCCTCCAACTGAAATGTCCCCCGGTCCCACAGCATCACCGTCCCCGCGCCGTAGCTGCCCTCGGGGATTTTCCCTTCGAAACCGCCATATTCCAGCGGGTGATCCTCTGTTTGCACCGCCAATCGTTTGTCCGCCGCATTTTGCGAAGGACCCTTAGGCACCGCCCACGACACCAGCGTTCCGCCAATCGCCAGCCGGAAGTCGTAATGCAGCCGCCGCGCCGCATGTTTCTGCACCACGAACACGTTCTCCATTGCCAGTCCGGAATCTTCTCCGGCCGGCTCGGGAGTTTTGTCGAAGTGCCGCTTCCTCCGGTATTCCTCTAGCTTGGTCATGGGCGCATATTATCCCAACTTGCCCTAAGGTCTTCAGCCTGTACTTTTTAGGGCCTTTTCGCAGTATTTCGGCTTGCCTAGGCGCCCGGGAAGCGTCTAACCTTGTAGCCTCGTCCCTATCCTTTGTACGCTCGCGAAGGAGTGTCTCCCATGGCTTCGACCATCTGGAAAGGGCATCTCACCTTTGGGCTGATTTCCATGCCCGTGCGCATGTTTGCCGCCGCTCGCGGCGAGCGCATCAGCTTCAACCAGCTTCACAACGTTTGCCACTCCCGGCTCAAGCAGCCGCTGTTTTGCCCCGTCTGCAATCGCAACGTGGAGCGCTCCGAAATCGTAAAGGGCTACGAGTACGAGAAAGATCAATACGTCCTCTTCAGCGAAGAGGAGATCGACAAGATTGAGCCGCCGTCCGCGCATGTCATGGAGATTCTGGAGTTCGTGAAGCTCGACGAGATGGACCCGCTATACTTCGACGCGTCCTACTATCTCACCCCGGAAGACGCCGGACTGAAGGCCTACCAGTTGCTCATGAGCGCCATGCAAGAATCCGGTTACGGTGCCATCGCCAAGCTCACCATGCACCAGCGCGAACACATCGTCATCATCCGTCCGGGCGACAAAATCATGACGTTGCACACCATGTTCTATTCGAACGAAATTCGCGCCGCCGAATCCGTTCCCACGGATAAGGTTGAATTGAGAGATCAGGAAAAGAAACTGGCTCAGCAGCTTATCCAGAGTCTGGCCGCGCCGTTCGACCCGCAAAAGTACCGCGATCAGTTCCAGGACAACGTGCGCGCATTGATCGCCGCCAAACTGGCTGGCAAGGAAGTCACCGAGGTCGCGCAACCTCACATGGCACCTGTGATAGATTTGATGGAAGCGCTGAAAAAGAGCCTCGCCGAGAAGCCGGCGGCCGCCGCTGCTGTCGCGGTCGCGGGTTCATCTGGTCCGGCTTTGGTTCCCGCCGCGACTCCGGCGGGCAAGAAACCTCCAGCGCGCGCTGTGCAACCTGCGGCGCAAAAGCGAGCGAACAAGAAAGCTGGCTAGTTCCTGATGGGCCCCTCAGATCGATACAGCACCGATGAAGTCCAGCGAATTCTGGGACTTACCGGAAAGCAACTGGACTATTGGGAGCGCTTGCGCCTCATTTCTCCTCGAAAAGATGTAGGTGACCGGTCGTATGATTTTCGCGATCTGATTGGCTTGCGTACCGTAAAACAACTCATCGAAAAAGGGGTCCCAGCCAATCGCCTGCGTCGCGCCCTCACTGCGCTGAACGAAAAACTGTCACAGGTGCACGCCCCGCTATCGGAATTGCGCGTTCTTTCGGACGGAAAAGATGTGATTGTGCAGCGCGGGGAAGCGCGGTTGGAGCCGTTATCCGGGCAATTTGTTTTGAATTTCGAAACGCGCGAGCTCGATGAACGCGTGCGTGTGCTTGCCGGGCGTAGCGCCGACGAATGGTTTGCGGCTGCACTGGCCCACGAAGCCGATGCGCAGGGACGCACTGCGGCGGCGGAGGCTTACGAGAAAGCCATCTGCGCGGACCCGCACAAGGTCGAAGCTCTCATCAACTGCGGCACCTTATTTTACGAGGATGGCAAGTTCGAAAAGGCTGCCGACTATTTCCGTCGCGCGACCGAGTGCGAGCCGGAGAATTCGCTCGCGCAATTTAATCTTGGCAGTGTGCTGGAAGAATTGGGCCACTGGGAAGAAAGCCGCGAACATTTGCGCGAAGCGATTCGGCTCAATTCTGACTACCCGGATGCACATTACAATCTGGCATTCGTTTGCGAAAAGATGTCCGAGTTC
>DASXLU010000018.1:0-8257 GCA_036496065.1 Candidatus Acidiferrum sp. | reverse complement strand
GTCACGTCCAACTCTTCGAAATTGATGGGTTTGCTGATGAAATCGTAAGCGCCCAGGCGCAGCGCCGCTTTCACATCGTCCAGTTGCGGATCCGCGGTCATCATAATGATGCTGCGCGTTTCGCCAGCTTGCTTCAATTTTTCCAGGACTTCGATGCCGCTCAGGTCCGGCAGATGAACGTCCAGTAACACTAAATCCACCGTATCCGCTTGCAAAACCTTCAGCGCAATCTCGCCTGATTCCGCTTCGAGTGTTTGATAACCGTATTCCGCACACTTCTGCGTTAGCGCCCAGCGCACCAGCTTTTCGTCGTCGACAATCAGGATCTTCTTTTGCGCCATAACTTTACTCTATCATTGCACCGCACTCTTCGGCGGACTCTTCTGCGGCCGTTCGATCGGCAGCCATATCTTAAACTGCGTTCCTTTGCCCAGGGTGCTGCTAACCTCAATTTTCCCGCCGTGTGACTGTACTATACCGTTTGCTAACGATAAACCGAGGCCCGTCCCTTCGTTTCGTGTGGTGAAAAATGGTTTGAAAATCTTTGGCAGCGACTCTTCCGCGATACCTCGTCCCGTATCCGCAATTTCCACCGCAACACTCCCGCCCTCGCGCCTCACCTTCACCTTGACTTGTCCTTCCTTGGGGATGGCTTGGATTCCGTTCAGCAGGATGTTCAACACGACCTGTTGGATCAGAGCGGGATCGTGGACAACATCAGGCATAGGCGAACTCGGTTCGAACAAGACCTGCACCGGACGCGTGTACACCTGCTGTCGCGCCAGCAGCACCGCCTGTTCCACGGTCAAATTGATATCGGCAGCGTGGAAGGCTGGGGGTCTTGGCCGCGAGTACGATAGCAAGTCATTCAGGATCGCTTGTATATGCACAACTTCGTTCTGTACATCTCCCATAACAGCGCGGCTCGGGCTATTCGCCGGGAGTTCCTTGCGCATTACGTCCACCACCCCGGCTATCCCCGCAAGTGGATTGCGAATCTCGTGAGCCAGTCCTGCGGCCAACTCGCCTAGCGAAGCCAAGTGCTCCGCACGCGACATTTCTTTTGCATGTAAGTCTTCGATCTCCGCGCGATTTTCTTCCAGCCTTCCGACCATTTCGTTGAACTGCCGTCCAAGCTGGCCGATATCATCCGAGCGTTTCGCAAAGCCGACCCGCGCCGTCAGGTCTCCTCGACGAACCCTGGCAATCGTTTTCATCAATTCTTCGAGCGGCCGCTCTACCAGCACCAACAGCACAGAAAGCAACACGAAGCAAAGCGTCACCGCGCAGGCGCCGCCCGCAACCAGTACCCATTGCACCTCGGGAATTTCCAGTGAGCGCAACAAGGCCAACACCGCAACGAGGCTGACGACCAGCACGCCGATGATCGGAATGAAAACTTTCCACTGCCAGCGGATTCCCGTTGCCCAACTCACGATGGGGGGCAAGTTCATGGCTGTATCTCAACAGAGACCCGGTCACAGTGCAAGTCAAGGCGTCGAATGATGCATCAACGACACCGGAAGTGGTTACGATTCGTCACACTCGTCCCACTATTCTCCGAAATAGCTTCGCTGTTCTTCTAAAATCGACTCAAGCGATTTGTGGGTTGTTCCCACTAAATGTTGCTCGCGCCCGGAGGCTGCCTGTGGATCAGTTCGATCTCGTTGTGATTGGTTGCGGACCTGCCGGAGAAAAGGCTGGCGCTCAAGCGGCATATTTCGGCAAGCGAGTAGCAGTGCTTGAGCGCGCGCCTGTGGTCGGCGGAAGCTGCATCAATACCGGAACCGTCCCCAGCAAGACTCTTCGCGAATCTGCGCTGTATTTCTCAGGCCTCAAGCAACGCGGGCTCTATGGTATCGACTACTCGCTGAAAGACAACCTCACCGTCCACGATTTTATGCACCACGAACGCGCGGTGGTGGACATGGAAAGACAGCGCATCCTTAAGAATCTTGCGTTGCACAAGATCGAACTTGTCCAAGGCCAGGCGACCTTCGTCGATTCGCACACGCTGGCCGTAGTTACGTCCAGCAGTACCCGCCAATTGCGTGGCGGCATCATCCTCATATCGACTGGCTCGAAGCCCAACCGTCCTCCCGAGATTGCTTTCGACGACATTCACACCTTCGATTCCGACACGTTCCTGCAAATGGACCGCATTCCCAAAAGCCTCGCGGTTATCGGTGGCGGCGTAATCGGCTGCGAATACGCATCGATCTTTGCTGCTCTAGGCGTCGATGTAACGCTCGTTGATGGCCGCGATCGGCTGCTTCCATTTCTCGACTCGGAAATTTCTGATCGGCTGCGTGACCGATTCCTCTCGATTGGCATGAAGCTGTGGTTCAACGAGCGCCCCGTCAAAGTGGAAAACACGCCCACCGGCGCTTGCCTCCACATGAAGAGTGGCAAGGCTCTCGCGACCGAAGCCGTTCTCTTTGCTGCGGGACGTCGCGCGGCGGTCGATGGCTTAGCCCTCGACAAGGCCGGCCTCGCAACCAACGACAAAGGTTATATCGCCGTCGACGAAAACTATCGCACCGCCGTCCCGCACATTTATGCCGCTGGTGACGTGATCGGATTTCCCGCCCTCGCGTCCACTTCCATGGAGCAGGGACGCGTCGCGGCTTGCCATGCCTTCGGGCTCAAGTACAAGCAGCGGGTCGCCTCACTCCTCCCCATGGGCATCTACACCATTCCGGAAATTTCCGCTGGCGGAGAAACGGAACAGTCGTGCAAAGAGAAGGGAATCGCCTACTGCGTGGGCCGCGCTCTTTACGATAACAACGCTCGCGGGCACATCATCGGCGACACTGCGGGAATGCTGAAGCTGATTTTTGCTGCCGGCGATCGCAAACTGCTCGGCGTCAGCCTGATTGGTGAATCGGCTACGGAACTTATTCACATCGGCATGATGGTGCTCGACAAGGGCCTCACCATCGACGAATTCATCGAGGAAGTCTTCAACTATCCCACTCTCAGTGAAACTTATAAATACGCGGCTTATGATGGCCTCGGCAACCTGTCAGGCCACAAGCTTCGCGAAGGCTAATTCTGACCGTCGTCTGTGACATGAGTTCGGCTCCGCGCATCGAAGCTTCGAGCAGAAGGAGAGCCTCCATGCCCCTCGTTCGCATCGATCTTCGTAGCGGCACTTCGGTGCAATATCGCAAGGCCATCGGCGAAGGTGTCCATCAAGCCATGGTCGAAGCCTTGGCCATCCCTCCGGACGACCATTTTCAGGTGTTAACCGAGCATCCCCCGGAAGGTCTGGTCTACGATCCGCAATATCTCGGTGTGCAGCGCTCCGACAAGGTTGTCTTCGTACAGATCACCTTGAGCGCCGGACGCAGGCCGCAACAGAAACGCAAGCTTTTCAAACGAATCGTCGAACTGTTGTCGGCTTCTCCGGGCCTTCGTCCCGAAGATGTGGTGATCAACCTGGTCGAAGTCGTCTGGGAAAATTGGTCGTTCGGGAATGGCGACGCGCATTACATGGACGCCTGATTTCTCTCGGGACGCACTGCGCCTTTGTTATACAGTCGGCGTATGCGTCCGATCTGTACCCTCTCACTCGCCTCAGCCTTGTTCTTTGCGTTGATGGCCATCTCGTCGCCTCGCGCGTATTGCCAAACAGCCTCTACGCCTTCTCAAAGCTATTTCGGTTTTGACCGTAACGATTACCCGGGCGATGACGCGCTTCCGATTCTCCGCAAGTCTTTTTCCTTCACGAGCTACTGGCTCGGCCCGCCGCCTGGCGAAAAGCAAAGCACTTGGCTCGGCAAGCGCGCACTCTTGCAATCGCATCATTTCGGCTTCGTCGTTCTTTTCAACGGTAAAGCCACTCGCGAGATTACCAGCCAAAAAGAAGCGATCCGCCAGGCTACGGCGCAGGCGCAGCAAGCTTCGAAACTCGCGCAGCACGAGGGATTTCCGCAAGGCACCGTGATTTTTCTCGATGTCGAAGAGGGTGGGCGGCTTCCGCCCCACTACCACGAATATTTGCAAGCTTGGGCCGATGCCCTCACGCAAGCTGGATTTCAGGCGGGTCTCTACTGCTCGGGTATTCCGGTTAGTGAAGGCGCGGGCGTTTCCATCACCACGGCTGACGACATACGCGCGCACATGGGTTCGCGGCAAATAGCATTTTGGGTCTACAACGACGCTTGCCCGCCCTCATTCGGCGGTTCGCTCAGCTCACCCGCGCCAAATCCGTCGCAGAGCGGCACTGCTTACGCGGCTATCTGGCAGACCGTTCGCTCCCCACGGGAAAAGCAATTCTCAGGACGCTGCTCAGGCTACGCGAAAGACGGAAATTTCTATGCGCCCGGCGATATGAACCGTAAATGGTTTCTCGATGTAAACGTCGCTACCTCCGCCGATCCTTCGGCGCCAAAAAAATAGGGCGACCCCTCGGCCGCCCCACGAACTTCAGTTTGTGCGTATCTCGTTAGATTTGCCCCATGCCGCCGTCCACATTGATTTCGACTCCGGTCACGTACGACGCATCCTTCGACGCCAGGAATGCCACGACTCCCGCGACCTCTTCCGGCTGACCGAAACGCTTCATCGGAACCTGTTCAATGATCCCCTTGGCGAATTCGTCGATCGCCTCTTTAGGCAGCCCCGTTCTTTCAAAAATGGGTGTCACGATAGGACCCGGCGCCACCGCATTCACGCGAATATTACGTCCGACGAGTTCGGCAGCAGTCGTCCTTGCCAGAGATCGCAGGGCCGCCTTGGTAGCGGAGTACGCGCTCGCTCCCGGCGTTCCCGTGCTTCCGGCAACGCTGGTATTAAGTATGATCGAAGCACCATCATTCAAATGCGGAAGCGCCTTCTGAATGGCGAAATAAGCGCCCCTGATATTGATGTCAAACTGCTCGTCGAACACCTTCTCGGATGTTTGCTCAAACGGCGCGAACTTCGCTACACCGGCGTTGATGAACAGCACATCAATTTTTCCCAACTTCTTTTCAACCGCGTTGAGGAACTTCTCGGTTTCCTCCAGGTGCGCTGTATCGGCCTGAACAACCAACACGTCCTTGCCGAGCAACTTCACCGCATCATCTAGCGTTTTCTGGTTCCTGCCCGAAATCGCTACTTTCGCGCCTTCCTCCAGGAATCTCTGTGCGGTTGCCAGGCCGATACCGCTATTCCCGCCGGTCACTACCGCCACCTTGCCATCAAGTCGTTTTGTCATGAATGCCTCCGCCCGTCTGGGCTTAATCTCGCTCTCTCTTGAACTTCGACAGTTAGATGAACGTCTAAGTGATAGGTTATATCGAAAAAATGTCAGGGCACGGGAGCGGATGGCACTTCCCCTATTCGTTCGCTACACTGTTGGTAGGGGACGGTCGGATGGATCGGGCGCAAATTGAGAAAATCTCCAAAGCACTGGCCGACGAAACTCGCCTGCTGATCTTCGAGGCCATTGGCGCGAATCCGAAAATGAATTGCAGCCAGATCGTGCACCTGCGGGGCGTTACTCCTGCCACCGTGTCTCATCACATGAAGATCCTGTCCGAGGCAGGCCTGATCGTTTGCCGTCGTCAGGGGCAATTTGTTTACAGCCGGGTCGATCCAAAAATAGTTAAGGAATACACGCGGGCTCTGGGTTCGCTCGCGTCCCGGCCCAAAAAGTAAGGTTCAATCAAGAGTTCAATTCGTGGGATTTCGCGGAAACTTCTGATACGGAAGCCGGACTCCATTGATCATAATCTGGTCAGCGCGGATTGGCGCGGGCGCTTCAAATCCCGCCGCACCGCCGGCGGTCACATAATCATCTTGATCCACGCCATCGCCGCTCACGCCCAACCCGCCCACCAACACACCGTTGCGGTAAAGTCCAACGCTTCCGGGAAAAAACACGATTCCGCTCTTATTAATGTTCGGTGGACCTTGTTGGAAGCCCTGCGTGCACGGATTGGCCAAGTCTTGCAGATATAGATTGAAGAATGGGCCCGCGCCGGAACCGTCAATGCCCGGAGGAAAAAATGGCTGCGCGCCAAAACTGATCGTGCGATTCGTCACCGCCGTGCCCATCGGCACCTGGTTCAAATCCGCCGCGATTCTCGCCGCGCTATTGAAGTACACCATGTTTCTTGCTTTTGTCGCAGCCACATCCACGCTGAACACCGTCGAATCCGTCATCCGTCGCAGCCCAATCAACGTTCCGTCGAGATCCGCGACCGCAATCACCATCTTCGTTTTCGCGCCAGGCGGCAAACGTATCGCCGCGCGCGTCTGATTCGCGGTCATCTCTGCGGCATTCAGTACGTTCTGCACATCCGACGCGGTTAATCCTCCCAGTGGCCCTGGTGCGGGCGCGATCAAATCGCCATCCGCCGGCGCACCCGCGCTCGCGATCGGCCCGACCAAAAAGCTATCGGCGAAACTTCCAGCGCTGCTACCCGTCGGCCGAGTCGTCTGATTGGCGAATGGCAGCGCAATCCCACCAAGAAACACAACACCCGGAGGCGCTGGAGTCGGTCCAAATCCATTCAAGGTAGCAGCCGTGTACGCGGCATATTCCGCTACATCGGTGGGCACGCCTGCAACTCCCACTCCACCCACAAGCACTCCGCTCCGGAAAAGCGGTATCCCGCCAGGATTCACGGCGTTCGCATCGCTATCGTTCGCGTCTGCCTTGCCGGTAATAATCCCCAGACCTGTCCCGCCAGCCAAAGCGAGCGACGGCTGTATCGCTTGTCCCGCCAGATAACTGCCCGTCAGCGTGCATCCGCGATTAGTGTTTTCGATCCCGTAGAGATCGGCGGGTGGTGCGTTGCTCACGCCCGGAGGAAAATGCACGCCGCTGATGAATCGCACCGTGCGCGTTGTCAGTGGCGATTGGTCGCTGCTGAAATAGGCGGCCGTCCGCGCCAAGGCCACCGCCAGGTCATTCACATCCACGCTAAGCCCAAAATTCCCAATGCCCGTCGTACCGGCGCCCGGTTTCCGATACAGCCCAAGAACGATTCCGCCGCGATCGACGACCGCGATCACCATTCCGCTTGCATCCGCAGCCGTCGCCGCGGTTTGCACAATGGTTTGTACATCTGTCGCACTGAGCATCGCCATCGTCGGCGGCGTGGAACTGGCTCCGCTACTCGAAGCCGCGCCACTGCTTCCACCGCCGCAACCCACCAGCAATACAGCCAGCGCTACAGCGAGAATCAGTGCCAGCGCCATTCCAAATGCGATGGTTTTGCGCCTTTGTTTATAGGCGAGCCGGGAAGAGCCCGCAGGTTTTCGCAATACGTGTTCCATGAGCAGGTACTCTCGTTGGTAACATGCGCTGCGCGATGCTCACAATGCACTATTCCCGCGTTGCTGCGAATCGGTACTCCCTGCGCACTGCGCACACGTTATCGACTATTCGCACTGCCTTCCAAAAATGGTTGCCGCGCCGCTCCGAATCCTGTCTAGTTATCAAAGATTGACGCACGCAGCAGTCCGATTCACCAATTTGCATGTATCTTGCCAGCCCTCCTAAAGCGCACTCGCACGCACTCGCCGGTCTCTTCCTGCCGGCGCTACGACACTTTCCGCTTCTAGCTGTTCTCCTCGTTGTTCCGCTCCCCGCGTATACGCAACAGACTGACCCATCTTCACAAGCTGAACCGAAAGTCTCGCAGGAAGCCGGCCCGCCTAAACGCATTCCCCGCCAGCAAGCCTTAACCACCGCTGCTCTCGATGGAGTAGTGCGCGAACAAATTTCGAATGCCACCACGCGTCCCGTGGCCGCCGCAAGAATTTCCCTCAAGAATATTCAGAGTGGACAAGTATTTTCGGCTACGTCATCCGGCGACGGCGTTTTTCGCGTCGTTCCGCTGCCTCCCAGCAATTACATGCTTGAAGTTGACGCAGATGGTTACGCCCCGTTTCACCTCGCCACTCTGACCCTGAACGCCAATGAAGTCGTAACGCTGGAAATTTTCCTGACGCCTGCTCCAAACGCGGCATTGCGCTCTCGACTGCCACGCCAGCCAGATCTAGGCCCGCCGCTCGCTGCGGACCAAGGTGCCGCCCCAGCATCCGGCAACTATCACGAATTTCGCCATCGTTTGGATTCCGACCCCAACTACATCGCCGAACTCGCTCCCGACGTCCTCCCTCCAGTGGCCGACGTGTTCAACACTGTCCCCAATCGCTGGGCACTCGAGCAACCTGACTATCGCCGCTATTCCTCTTCCGGCGAATACATTTATTCCAAGTCGCACTGGTACGACCCTTTCAATCGCAATCGCCTGAA
>DASXLU010000017.1:0-2803 GCA_036496065.1 Candidatus Acidiferrum sp. | reverse complement strand
GCGACCACGCGATCTTTGCGCGCGGCTGCAATCACGCAGACAAAGTGGGCATCTCGATCCGCGCCTGAAGCGCCGCGCAGGTCCGCCAACAATTTGGCGATGCGCTGTTCGTTTGTTGCGCCAGGTCCAGCGTAGCGAGCGGACATAACGCCCGGCGCGCCATTGAGAAAGGGAACGATCAGGCCGGAGTCGTCGGCGAAAACCAGTTCGTCGCACAATCGCCCGTAGTAAAGAGCTTTGCCTGTGGCGATTTCCGCAAACGTGGGTGCGGATTCTTCGAATTCGGGCACGGAAGAATATTGCGGAAGCAGGTCTACTTCCCATGAGGAGCCTGCAGCCTCCGCCAGTCCACGATACTCGCGCAACTTGCCCGGATTTCCCGAAGCGCAACAAAGACGCCTCTTCCCTGGGGACTGGTTCATCGTGCGACGCCCAGGAATTTGGCAGGCAGAACGGCTCTCTGTTCGTCGCTCAGGCGACGAATTCCTGCGGCCGCTAAAGCCAGCAAGTCTTGCATTTCACTGCCGGCAAAAGGACGGCCTTCTGCGGTAGCCTGAATCTCGACGAAGTCGCCGCTGCCGGTCATCACGACGTTCATGTCGACTTCGGCGCGCGAATCCTCTTCGTAGCAAAGATCCAGCAACGGCAGGTCGTCGACGATTCCCACGCTGGTTGCGGCGACCGTGTCGATCAACGGGGAACGGCGAAGGATGCCGGAAGCTTTTAGACGCTCCATAGCCAAAGCCATGGCCACGAAAGCGCCGGTGATAGAGGCGGTACGCGTGCCGCCGTCTGCCTCGATGACGTCGCAATCGAGCCACACGGTGCGTTCGCCGAGTGTCTCTTGATCCGTGACGGCGCGCAGCGACCTCCCAATGAGCCGCTGAATTTCCTGCGTGCGGCCGGTCTGCTTACCTCGTGTAGCTTCGCGGGGCGTGCGGGTTTCTGTGGCTCGCGGTAGCATGCCGTACTCGCTCGTTACCCAGCCTTTTCCTTGGCCCTTCATGAATCCCGGCACGCCGTCGTCAACGGTGGCCGTGCAAATCACGCGCGTTTTGCCGAGTTCGATCAGCACGCTGCCTTCCGCCTGCGAAATGAAGTCGGGCGTAATTTTCAAGGCGCGCATCTGGTCCTTATTCCGCCCGTCGCTTCTCATGTGTTCTCCCAGTATGGTTTATCTTAGCGCGCAATTTGCGGATTACAGCTTAGCGATTGTGAGCCGAAATTCAACGGCGGGGTATCACTTCTTCACGTTCGCCGGATTTTTCTGGTCTTTGGCGGGCGTTGACCCGTTTGCGATGGTCTGCGAGGGCACGGGCGCTGGCTGGGACATAGCAGCCGAGCTTGGGGGGACTACTACCACTTTTGTGTTTACTCGAAACGTTTGCGTCAGATCGATGTGGCCTGCCAGCGTGTCTACTTCCTGGCCGTGAATCAGAATCTTAAGTCGCATAACTTGCGGAACGTCGGCTTCTAGCGTGCGGGCGATGGAATCTACCGCTCTTTGTTCGCTTTGGATGCCGGACGGAATGGAGGTGGCCATCGCTTCGGAGAAATCGGCGATGCCAGTGCCATCGGGAAGAATGTAAAACGCGAGCAGCGCGGCGTCCGGGGGCAACGTCCGCGCTTCGGGATCGACCGGACCCGCGAGCAACGTATTTAGGATTTGCTTGGCGCGCAGCGCCGGATCGCTCGATAGAGGCAAGTCGATGGTGACCGGCGTCAGCGTCCCATCTTCGGCCTTGGAGCCCCAAAACATTTTCACGCGAGTTACGGTCTCACCGCTGCTGGCTGGCCCTGCGGGAATCAGTTCGCGTCGAGCCTGTTCGGCGGTTTTTTCGGTGAGCTGCGCCGCGCGGTCAACCTGGCGTCGCAAGGCAGGGAAGTACAAGGCAGCCGCGATCACGGCCGCTAACAGCACTCCACCCAGCCACACTCGCCAGCGCGGGTTCATGGACGGCTCACCCCGGCGGGCGACGGGAACGTTGGGATGACGTAGATTGGCCGGAAGGCCACCACGCCGCGAGCCACCGATTCCGCCACGCCGGGTATCATCCGGTCGAGGGCAGCGCGATCGGCCACTGAGACGCTCGAGATTTCGACGGCGATGGCGGGAGCTGCGGTCGTGCGTAGCTGGCGCACGGGAGCAACTTGTACCGTGTTCGGCGAACCTTTGAAGCGCTTGGCCAGTTCGATTTGCACCGCATCGCCCAGCTTGTGACTCAGGTCCAGAAAGGGAGCCTGCGCGCGATCCCAGGAAATCAGCCCGGTGTTATCCGTCGCGATCGGGATTTCGGGGACGACGTAGACGCGCGCGGTACCCGCCAGCCCGGTCGAACCAATGTGCAATGTGATGAACACGGCGCCGCGCTGCGCGTTGGCACGTGCCGAGCGGTCGTCGAAGGAAGGATTTTCGTTCCCATCGCGTGTGGTAATAACTTGGAGGCCTTGCGCTTCGAGGGCCTTCTTGATGTATCCGGCAAACTGCAGCACCACGTCGCTTTCGTGGATACCTTCGGTGCCGCGCGCACCCAGGTCTGTGCCACCATGTGCGGGATCGAGGACGACTACGTTTAAGCCGATGGGCCTGGCCACGGGCGCGGGATAACTTGGTGCGGGAGCTTGCGTGACTGGAGCCGCAGGCCGCGCTGCGGGCGGAGTTTGCGATGCCGGATTCTGCTGTGGCGCATTTTTCGGGGTGGCCCACGGAGGCCGGTCGGATGGGTCCGACTTTTTGGGCGCCAATGGCGGGCGATTCTGCGACACTACCGGAATGGCTTGAACTAGTGCGACAGCAACAACG
>DASXLU010000016.1:0-3345 GCA_036496065.1 Candidatus Acidiferrum sp. | reverse complement strand
TCCACAACATTATCCAGCGGAATCATCTTGCCCGAATCCGATCGCAAATAATACGTGCGCATGTCTTTCGCTTCGTCGCGGAATTTCTGGTCGGCTTGCACGTACACTCGATATGACCGGTTGTTAAAGTCGAAATCGTTCACGTACACCGAGCCCATAAAAACTTCCAGCGCATCGGTGACCTGGCTAAGAGGGATCTGCAGGCTTTTAGTTTTTTCGCGGTCGATTTGCACCAGGAATTGCGGGTCATTCGCGGTGAAGCTGGTAAAAAGTCCGGCCACTCGACTGCTTTGATTGCCCTCGGCAACCAGTCGGTCGGTCGTGTTTGCCAGCGTTTGCAGAGTGTTGCGGCCAAGATCTTCCACGATAAACGTGAATCCACCGAACTGCCCCAAACCTTGCACGGCAGGCGGATTGAAAGGAACTACCAGGCCACCAGGAATGGCCGTTAACGGACCGCGGAGCCGCTCGACTACAGCCGAGCCCGAATGTTCTTTTCCTTTTCTGTCGCGGAATTCCTTCAGGTTCAAGAAAATGATGGCGCGGTTGGAAGCATTGCCGGAAAACCCGAAACCGACGATGGTAAATGCTCCATTGATCTCGGGAACATGCGAGACCACTTCTTCCACCTTTGCACACACGTCTCGCGTATACGTTAGCGAGGCGCCCTGCGGAGTTTGCACCGCAATCATCAGATAACCCTGATCCTCTTCAGGAATGAATCCCTGCGGAATCTTCCTATAAAGAAATCCGGACAGAACGAGCGCTCCCGCAAAAGCCAGCAACCCGACATATTTGTACTCGACAACTTTGTGTACGACGGATTTGTAAGCGCGTGACGAAGCATCGAACGCACGGTTGAACGCCTTGAAACCGCTCCATTGCGCCCGCTCGCGATGATGGCCCAGGAAAATTGCCGAAAGCGCGGGTGTGAGTGTCAGTGCATTGAACGCCGAAATCGAGACCGAGAACGCGATGGTCAGCGCAAATTGCCGGAACAGAATTCCCGTGGTGCCGGGAAACAGCGACACGGGTACGAACACCGCAACCAGCACCAGCGAAGTAGCGATGACCGCGCCAGCCACTTCCTTCATGGCGACACTCGCGGCGTTGTGCGGCTCGGAAATTCCTTCGACGATGTGCCGCTCCACGTTTTCGATCACCACGATGGCATCATCGACAACCAATCCGGTGGCCAAGGTGATGCCAAACAACGTCAGCGTGTTGATGGAAAATCCTAAAACCTTCACGAAGATAAATGTGCCGATCAGCGAGACCGGAATGGTAACCGCCGGAATAAACGTGCTGCGCCAATCCTGCAAGAAAACATAAATGACCAGCACAACCAGTCCGATGGCCTCCAGTAACGTAAACAAGACGTCGCGAATGGACTCACCAATAACCGTGGTGCTATCGAAGGCGACGGCGTACTTCAAGCCCGGCGGAAAACTTTTCGAAAGCTCCGCCAGCGTCGCTTTCACGGACTTATCTACATCCAGCGCGTTCGCGCCAGGCAGTTGCGTCACGCCAATTCCCACAGCGTCGTGGCCGTTAAAGCGAAGCAACGAACTGTAGTCCTCGGCCCCAAGTTCCGCCCGGCCAACGTCCTTGATACGAACAAGTGTGCCGTCCGTGCCGGTTTTCAGGATGATGTTTTCGAATTCCCTGGGCTCGGTCAGGCGGCCAATTGCGCGGACGCTGATTTGGTAAGCCTGGCCTTCGTTCGAAGGAGGCTGGCCAACCTGCCCCGCGGCCACCTGCACGTTCTGCTCCTGCAGTGCGGCGAGCACGACCGTCGCGGTCAGTCCGCGCTGCGCCATTCGCGCGGGATCGAGCCACAAACGCATGGCGTATTTACGTTCGCCAAAGATGAACGCATCGCCCACGCCCTTCACACGCTTCAGGGCGTCTTTCACGTAGACGTCTAGATAATTGCTCAGAAACAGGCTGTCGTACTGTTCGTTCTCCGAATACACGCCGGCACCGAGCACGAATCCGGATGCTTGCTTGGTGATGATGATGCCAATGTTTTTAACGCTGTTCGGCAGGCGGCCCAAGGCTTGGCTTACGCGGTTCTGTACATCGACCGAAGCCAGGTCCACATCGCGGGTGACGTCGAAGGTCGCGGTGATGCTGCTGCTGCCGTCATTGCCGCTGGAAGAAGTGATGTACTTCATCCCCGGGGAGCCGTTGATCGCCTGCTCGAGCGGAATCGTGACCGCGGATTCGACGGCCTGCGCGTTGGCACCGATGTAGGTGCTGCTCACCACCACCTGGGGAGGCGCAAGGTCGGGAAACTGCGCGATGGGCAATGAGGGAATTGCGATTGCGCCGCCCAGGATAATCAGCAAGGCGCAAACTGTCGCAAAAACGGGGCGTTTGATAAAAAAATCGACGAACAAGTCCGCGTTCCGCCTCTCTCAAATGACGCTCGGCCTTCGGAATCTCGCGTAGAAGTTACCGGCTTGGTGAACTGGATTTCTTTTCAGACTTCGTTGCAGTCGGGCTCGCTTGCAATTGCTCGGTAACCGGCGCGCCGTCCTGCAGAAACTGAATCCCCGACACGATGATGTGATCCCCGGGTTTCACGCCATCCAGCACGGCATAGTTGTTGCCCACGATTTCGCCCAGTTTCAGGACACGCTGACGGGCCACAGTTTTGTCGCCTTCCTTGACGGCGAAAAACGCAAAAAATTGTCCGTTGATGCGCAACACTGCCAGCACCGGAATCACCGTGCCTTCGTGCGCGCCCCAGGTCAGTTGCGCGCGAACTTGCTGCGCGACGCGAAGATTCGCCTTGGGATTGCTGACGGCCGCCTTGGCCAATACTGTTTGCGTGTCCATGTCCACCTGGGGAGAGACGAACGTAACCTGGGTCTCCGTGCGCGGCGTTCCTGTCTCATCAAGCAGACGAACCGGCATACCCAAGTGCAAGTCCTTGGCACGAGCGGCGGGAATGTAGAGGTACGCCTCGAGAGCGCCGGGTTCGTCGACGGTGGTCAGTAGCGTCGTAACCTGCACGCGATCGCCCATGCGCACCGGAACGTCTCCAACGATACCGTCCATCGGAGCACTCACACGATAATAGTGAAGTTCCACGCGCTGCTGCTGCAGTTGCTGCTCCAGCGACTTGAGCTGCGCCACTGCCGAATCGTAATTGGTCTGCGCCGTATCGAGATCCGACTTGCTGATTACTCCAGCCTCGGAAAGTTTCTGCGCCCGCTCCAGGTTGGTTTTGGCAAGGCGCACGGTAGCCTCTTGCGCGGCACGCGCCGCGTCCTGGCTGCTGACGTTCGCTTCCTGCTTCACGGGATCGATTTGCAGCAGGGGATCGCCCGCAAGAAC
>DASXLU010000015.1:0-13155 GCA_036496065.1 Candidatus Acidiferrum sp. | reverse complement strand
CGCGGGGATGGACCGACTGCGCCGCCGGTTGGCCTGATCCACGATGACGATGCGGTCATCTTTTACAATTTTCGTGCGGATCGCGCACGGCAAATTACGTTCGCCCTCGAAGCTCCCGATTTTGACAAGTTTCAGGACCCGAAGCGGCCGAAGAATCTTTTCTACGTGGGCATGACGAAGTACGACAAGAATTGGCCGTGGCTGAAGTGCGTTATTACGCCGGAAAAACTCGAACACATTCTGGCGCAAGTGTTTCAGGATCTGCAGTACAAGAATCTGCGTTGCGCGGAAACGGAGAAGTACGCGCACGTTACTTATTTTTTTAATGGCGGCGTGGAAAAGCCGTTCAATGGCGAGGAACGTATTCTTGTGCCTTCGCCGAAGGTCGCGACCTACGACTTGAAACCGGAGATGTCGGCCGAGGGAATCACCGACACGGTCGTGAAAGCGATTGAAAAAGGCGAATTCGACGCGATCATCATGAATTTCGCCAATGCCGATATGGTTGGGCATTCGGGGAAACTGGAAGCCGCGATTAAGGCCGTTGAAGCGGTGGACGCTGGTTTGGCGCGAATTTACCAGACACTCAAGCAGCGCGGAGGAGCGTGGATCATCACGGCCGACCACGGTAACGCCGAGACGATGATCGACCCTCTAAACGGTGGCCCGCACACCTATCACACGACTAATCCTGTGCCATTCATCTGCGTTACGGAGAACGATTCGTTGCAACTCGCTCCGGGTGGCGCACTGCGGGATATTGCGCCCACACTGTTGGGTATTCTGGGTGAAACAGCGCCTAAGGACATGACCGGCCGCGACCTGCGAGTGCTGAACAAAACGTAAATCCCGTTAAGGAGGATCTCAACCGCAGCGGCGCTACTGCGAATTATGCATCGCACAAAACCGAACGAGACGAAGCTCACTATTTGTGTCTGGCATCCTTTTTCGCAGTGGCGGCCGAAGGCCTCGATGCCGGAAGCGCTTCGCGCGCGCTGGCCCGAAATGAGTGTTGTTCATCTGCCGGACTACTCGCGTCTTGGCGAAGAACTGCCCGACACCGATATATTCGTGGGTTTTTCCTTGCGCGCGGAACAACTCAAAGAGGCGCGAAAGTTGAAGTGGATTCATGCAACGGCGGCTGGCGTTGCGCAATTGATGTATCCGGAATTGCAAAAGTCCGGCGTAGTGGTCACCAATGCCGGCGGGATATTTTCGGTGCCAATGGCCGAGCACACGATGGGGCTGTTGGTCGCGATGGCTCGGAATTTTCCCGACTCCGTTCGGCACCATGACCGAAACCATTGGGGCCAACAAGACATTTGGGACCAGCCGCAACAACTCACCGAACTGAACGGCAAATTACTTTTGATCGTGGGGTTTGGGTCGATCGGCAAAGAGCTGGCCAAACGAGCCAAAGCATTCGATATGCGGATCTGGGGCGTTACGCGTTCGGGCAAAAGTGAAAGCGACCTTGCCGAAAAAATTGTGCCCGCTGCGGATTTACACAAAGTTCTGCCCCAAGCCGATTATGTGGTGATCGCGGCGCCCGAAACCAACGAAACGCATCAGCTCATTGGCGCAAGGGAACTGGCGCTGATGAGACCAACCGCCAGACTCCTCAACGTGGCGCGTGGCTCTTTGCTGGATGAAGCGGCGCTGGTGCGCGCTCTGGAAGACAGAAAGCTTGGAGGTGCCGCTCTGGACGTTGCGTCGAAAGAGCCTCTACCAGCCGACAGCCAGTTATGGAAGACGCCCAACCTGTTCATAACGCCACACACCAGCGCGGTGAGCGACCGCTTGTGGAATCGCCAAACAGAACTGCTCATTGATCTACTGGAACGATGGTTCGACGGCAGCGAACTCTTCAATCTCGTTGATCTTTCGCGTGGCTATTAAACTACCGAGCCTGGTGAATCAATCCCCAACGCCGCCTTTAGGAGCACTGTATCCCTCGCGTGCGTACACGACGACTTTTTGTTTCTTGCCCTTCTGATCGGTCACGACCAATGGCGAGCCGTCGGGCGCGACCAATTCAACTTTCACTTTGCGGAATTTCCCGTCCGGCGTGTGATTCGACGGTGTGTAGGTGATGCTGTACTGGTGGCGCAGGAAGTCGGCTACCTCGTGCATAATGCCAGGAATTTCGCCGTCAAACTGCGGGAACCAGGCAAAGCCTCCGCTCATTTGCGAAAAAGTTTTCAATTGATTTTCGGCTTGCAGAAAGTCCATGTGCATCCCGCCACCCGAGCGCAGCCCGCCATGCATATCCATGTAGTTGCTCAGCGGTTTGTCGAGGCCAACGGAAAAAATGGCGACATCGGTGCCGCGCAATTGCTTCATGGTCTGATCCAGAGTGTGCCTCGAAAATGTGTCGACTCCCGACGCGAGAAGCAGAATAGCCTTCTTGCCCTTCACGTCCTTCAAGCGATCGACCGTGTCCAGCAACGCGTCGAAGACATTCGATTCGCTGAAGCCCGGGAAATAGAGGTGATAGATGGCTTGGCGTACTTCATCTTTGTTTTGTGTGAAGTCCACTTCGGTCTTGGGCTTCATGTCAAACGTAACCAGCGCCACCCAGTCTTTCTGATTCAGGTTTGGGAACAATGCCTCGGACCAATATTTCGCCTGATAGCCAAACCAGCCGTAAAACCTGGCGCTGAATTCCAGCAGAACGACCATGGTGATGGGAGCGTCACTATTACCGAAATTGGTGATGGTCTGTGGAACACCATCTTCCATGATCTTGAAGTTTTCTTTTTTCAGGCCGGGTATCAAATCGCCGTGCTGCGTTGTGGCCACAACGTCGATCGTGACCACCGGTACTTCGACGGCAATCGTCACTCCCCCCTCCTGCGGCTTGTCTTGCGGGGGGGCGGCTTTGGGGGAGGAAGGTGGAGGCGGCGTCGGCGTGGGATTCTGCTGCGCTGGCGGTGGGGTACCTCCTTGCGGTCCCGCCGGAGCTTGTGCCCATCCGGGAAGCGCCGCAAACAGGCCGATCGCCAGTCCTAAAGTCACCCTGCGGCAGGCAGGATTTGTAGACATATACATGCGTAACCCCCGTGTGTCTCTGAATGTTGGATGCGTCTTTGCTGTTTCGCGTCGTTCGCTCTAACCTCAGCCAAAGTGCAGGTTGGACACTGGCCGGAGATCCCCCATCAGAGCCCGCAAATTCGCATGTTAGTATGGAAATCTTGTAGTTGCAAAATACATTCGCCGTGTGGGGGTAATTTCGTGGATTGGAAGCGTGTGAGCTTCTTGCTTTTGTGTGTGTCGACTTTCGCCGCCAGTAACACTGTTTCGTTGCACGCTCAAATATCCCAGAATCCGCCACCGATGGGCATTCCGCAAGGCTCGTCCATGGTGGGTAACACTGCGGCGTTAGCCACCGAAGCACAAGGTTGGCTGGTCGATCTGGTGAAAATTAACACTACGAATCCGCCAGGGAATGAGCAAGCTGTCGCCAAGTACATTGCGGCGATCCTGACGAAGGAAGGCATCAACTTCGAATTTCTCGATGTGGCGCCGGGCCGCAGTGCTCTGGTGGCGCGGTTGCGCAGCGCGGCGGTGCCCGACCCTTCCAAGGCGTTACTGCTGGTAGCACACATGGACGTGGTGGGCGTCGATCGTAGCAAATGGTCCATGGACCCGTTCGGCGGAGTGATCAAGGACGGGTATTTATACGGGCGGGGATCGATTGACGACAAAGGAATGCTGGTCGCGAATCTTGCGGCATTTGTTGCGCTGAAGCGTGGCAATGTTCACATCAACCGCGATGTGATTTTTCTTGCTACCACGGATGAAGAGCAGTTTGGCGAGGCCAGCCTGAAAATTCTGATCGCCAAATATTGGGATAAGTTCGCCGCGGCCTACGCCATCAACGAAGGCGGAAAGATTGTCGTCAAGAATGGGAAAGTGGAGTACGTCGCGGTGCAGGCGGATGAAAAAGTCCCAATTGATGTGAACGTGATTGCCAAGGGCACGGCCGGTCATGCTTCCATGCCGACGAAAGACAATCCAGTGGTTCATCTGGCGGCGGCCGTCGACAAAATTGGCAACTACGCGGCGCCGGTTCACTTGACGTCCATTGTGCGGCGCTACTTTGAAGGACTTTCCGCTATCGAGGATCCGGAAACGGCGAAATGGATGCGCGTGATGGATACGCCAGATCGCGGCGAGCATGCGCAGCGCGTGATATCCGATATGAATCCGCTGTGGAATTCGATGCTGCGCGACTCGATCGCTCCTACGATGTTGCAGGCAGGAGTGCGCGCCAATGTAATTCCGTCCGAAGCGCGGGCGGTGCTGAATATTCGTTTGCTTCCCGGCGACACCATTACCGCGCTCATCGCCGAACTGCAAAAAGTGGTGAACGATTCCCAGGTCCGCTTTGAAGTGCAGCCAGACGCGGGCCTTGCCGCACCCAATTCATCACTCGAAAACGAGTTCTTCAGCACAATTACCAAAGTGAGCGCTCAGGAATTCGGTGGCGCACCAGTTCTGCCTTTCATGTCGACTGGTGCGACGGACTCCGCCCAATTGCGCTTGCATAGCGTACAGGCGTACGGCTTGCGTCCTTTCCCAATGACGGAAGAGGACGATAGACGAGTACACGGAGACGAAGAGCGGCTCCCCCTGGCGTCGTTTGCGAAAGGCGTCGACTTGATGACCCGAATCGTCACGGAATTTTCCGTCACGCGCTAACGGCTAGGTGATTTTTACGAAGGAAGACACGCGATCATGAATTCGCGACATTCGAAAATTGTCTGCACCATCGGTCCCGCGTCGAATTCGCCGCGCATGATCCGAAAGCTGATTCAAGCGGGAATGGACGTGGCGCGGCTGAACTTTTCTCATGGCACGCACGCCGAGCACGCAGAAAGTTTTGCCAAGCTTCGGGAAGCGGCTGTTGAGCTCAAGAAACCCCTCGGCATCCTTGCCGATTTGCAGGGGCCGAAGATTCGTACCGGCGCGCTTGCTGGAGGCGGCACCGTAATTCTGCGCACAGGACAGAAATTCACAATTACCACGGCGAAGGTTCTTGGTGATTCGACTCGTGTGAACACGACGTTTCACCCGCTTCCTCGCGAGGTGAAGGCGGGCGATCGCATTCTGCTGTCGGACGGGTTGATTGAACTGCGAGTGGAGCAGGTGCGGAAACGCGAAGTGATCTGCCACGTGGTCAATGGCGGGGTGCTGGGAGAGCACAAGGGCATCAATCTGCCGGGCGTGAAATTGCATGTTCCTGCACTCACGCCTAAGGATCGCGCGGACCTTCGTTTTGCGCTGGCGCAAGGAGCGGATTACATCGCCGTGAGTTTTGTGCGCCGTCCTGAGGACATGGTTCTCGCAAAATCCCTGATCCGTCGTGCCAGGAAAGATACGCCGGTAATCGCCAAGCTGGAAAAACCGGAAGCTATCGAGAATCTCGAAGCCATTCTTCAAGCCTCAGACGGTGTGATGGTGGCGCGCGGCGACCTCGGCGTAGAAATGAATCCGGAGCGCGTTCCGGTGGTACAGAAAAATATCATTGCTCGGGCCAGGGAATTTCGCCGTCCGGTAATTACCGCCACGCAGATGCTCGAATCCATGACGCAAAATCCGCGGCCAACACGCGCAGAGGCTTCCGACGTGGCCAACGCGATTTTCGATGGGTCCGACGCGGTTATGCTCTCGGCCGAAACCGCGACCGGCGCGTATCCGCTGGAATCCGTAACGATGATGGCGCGAATCATCCAGGAGGCGGAGTCGAGCATTCATGAATTCCCGCGGCCTGCTACGCAAGAGCGGCTCAAGGTGCCCGAAACGGTGGCGGAACTGGTATGCCACGCTTCCCGCGAACTGCATATGAAGCTCATTGCGGTGTTCACTCATAGCGGATTCACTGCGCGTCTCGTTTCCCGTTACCGGCCATTGGTACCGATAGTGGCGTTTTCGCCGGAAGTCGCTACGAGGCGCCGTATGACGTTGTTTTGGGGCGTGACCTCGAGAAGCATCACCGACATCAAGAAAATCGATGGATTGGCGGCAATCGCCGAAAAACGTCTATTGGAAGAAAAACTTGTGCGCAAAGGCGACGTGATTGGAATTGTGGCCGGCACGCCGATGGGAATTCGCGGCTCGACAAACTTCATGAAGTTTCACGTTATTGGTACTGCTTAAATTTGTGGGTGAGTCGGCTACAGATTATTGTCAGGCAATCAATTGATCCAGCTATCCGGCCGCGATGGTGGCTGATCGTCCTTCTGCTTCTTCATGAACACTTCAAACTTTTTGCGGTTGCGCTGATATTTCCAATCGGCCATTTCGTTGCGCACGCGATATAAGAACGAGCCGCGTCGCAAATAGATCCAACCGATCAGCATCCCGCCCAGGTGGCATAGATGGCTGACGTTATCTCCCGAAGATCCGAGCGTGCTGAAAAACTCGATTGCGGCCATGACCGCCACAAAAGGCCGCATCGGAATCATGACCGGCAAAGGGAACAACCATATCTGGCGATCGGGAAATAGAATCGCATTGGCGATCAGAATTCCGAAAATCGCTCCAGACGCGCCAATCGTGGGTACGTCGCCAGGCGGGCGTCCCCAAAGCATCGGCAAAACTTTTACAAGAATGGTGATTAGGCCTGCTCCCACTCCGCACAGGAAAAAGTAATTCAGAAATTTCTTTTTGCCCCAGACCAATTCCAGTTCCCGCCCGAACATCCACAGCATCAGCATATTGATCAGCAGGTGAAATAGCCCGCCGTGCAGGAAGAGGTAGGTGACGGGCTGCCAGATTCTCAATGCTGGAATCGGTCCGAGTGGAACCAGGCCGAACCGCACAATAATCTGCTGGTATTCCGCGACCTTTCCGAAAAAGATCGCGAACAGCGTCTGGAACAGGAAAACTCCAGAGCATGTCAAAACCAGGATTTTGACGGCGGGGGTTATAAAGCCACGCCAATCGAACCGAATGCGCGGGGCACCGAAGCGCGTTCCCATAACAAAAGTGTAAGGTGTACTCAGGCGCGCCGTCAAAACAGGAATGCAGCTAGTTCCTATCGATTAGACCGACGACGGGGAACTGTTCCGTTCCAGCAAAATGAATGCTTTAGGTACCCGGATGCATGAAGCGAGGAGTCGCAACGCGAGCACCGAATGATGCGTAAGCACCTGTCAATTCGTCGAATCAGATGAGGCTTTTGTAATCACGAAACAGTTCTTGATGGCTGAAGAATTGCATGCCTGTAAGTCTGACTGGATGGCTACGCGAATCAATTATGGACGAAATTATCAAAGAGTTTGTGCAGGAAAGTACGGAAAATCTCGACCGCCTGGATCAAGACTTTCTAAAGCTGGAAAGCGATCCCGGTAATCTCGAACTTCTCAAGACTATTTTCCGGGCGGTGCATACGGTCAAGGGCACCTGCGGTTTCCTGGGATTCACTAAGCTCGAAGCCCTGGCGCACGCTGGCGAAAATCTGCTTTCCTTGCTTCGTGAAGGGGAGTTGCGGCTCACTCCTGCGATTGCCGACGCCCTTCTGGAAATGGTGGACGCTATCCGCGGATATCTGCGGGAGATCAATTCCACGGAGTCCGAGGGCGACGCCGATCCTACAGCGCTGATCACCAAATTGAATCAACTGCTGAAAACTGCCAGTCCTGGCGCTGCCGCTGCAACCTCTTCACAACAAACGGAACTGGAATCGATCGCGAATTCTCCGGCGGCGAGCGTAGCTCCGGAAACGCCTACGACGCCTACGACCCTCCCGGCCCCGAAAGAGCCGCCGAGCCCCGAGATTTCTGCGGAGGCAAGACCCAAAGCAGAGGAAACCAAAGAAGCGGCGATACGCGTGGATGTAAATCTGCTTGAAAAGCAGATGAATCTGGTAAGTGAACTGGTGCTCCTGCGGAATCGCTTGCTGCAACTGGCTGCGGATGCCAACGAGCGCAACCTGAACGCAACCGTGCACGGGCTAAATTACGTAACCTCTGAGCTGCGCAAAAATGTGATGAAGACGCGTATGCAGCCGGTCAGCCAGCTTTTTGACAAGCTGCCGAGAATCATCCGCGATGTCTCCCGAGACATGGGCAAGAAGGTCCGCCTCGAAACACAGGGCGGAGATACCGAACTGGACAAAACGTTGCTCGAGGCTATTAAGGACCCGGTCACTCATATTCTGCGCAACTCGATCGATCATGGCATTGAGGCGCCCGAACTGCGGCATAGTCATGGAAAACCCGAGGAGGGTACGGTCTCGGTCCGCGCCTTTCACGAGGGTGGAAATTTCCATCTAGAAATTACGGACGACGGCGCAGGCATCGATTCCGAACGAGTGAAGCAGAAAGCCGTTTCGAAAGGGCTCATCACGGCGGCCGCCATTGAAAAAATGTCCGAAGCGGAAGTACTGAACCTGATTTTTCTTCCTGGGCTTTCTACCGCGGAGAAAGTGACCAACGTCTCTGGGCGCGGTGTGGGAATGGATGTGGTCAAGACGAATATCGAGCGCATTGGCGGACGCGCCAAACTGGAGAGCAAGAAAAATCAAGGCACAACCCTGCTGCTGGAAATTCCGCTTACGCTCGCCACCATCCTGGCCTTAACGGTGGTCAGCGGCAATTCGGTTTTCGCAATACCACAGGCCGCGCTCGTGGAAATGGTGGCACTAGACACACAAGGCGCGGAAAAGGTGATTGAGAGCATAGACGGCGTGTCCGTTTTTCGTTTCCGTGGAATGGTGGTGCCGCTACTCTCGCTGCGAGATGAGTTGAAATTGACGGATGTTCCGCAGCGCGACGCGGACATCATCAAGCTCGTCGTGGTGCGCACCGAGGGCAGACAGATCGCCTTGCAGGTCGACACAATTCGCAACACGGAAGAGATCGTCATCAAGCCGCTGGATAAACGCTTCAAGAGCATCGCGCTATTTTCCGGGGCCACTGTATTAGGTGACGGCCGCGTCGCGCTCATTCTGGACATCCCCTCATTTGTGCGAAGGGCCGGTGTCGTCTTGAACCGGGAACTGCGGATTGATCGAGCGGTGGAAGTCTCTCAAAGAGAAAAAGTGTCGCTCCTATTGTTGGCGGGCCCTGACGGCGAGCGCATGGCGATCCCTCTCGACTTCGTGCAGCGTCTCGAAGAATTCGAGCCCTCCGCGAAAGAGCCGATGGGCGAGCTGACGGTCGTGCAATACCGCAACGAAATCTTGCCAATTACTCCGCTTGCGGACCTTTTGGATGAGCGGCGTACTCGAAGGCGTACAGAGGAAGGCCGTAACGCTGCGCTCGGCGAGGAAAAAATTCAGGCCGTTGTGCTCCGACTCGGAGGATGCAGGGCCGTGATCCTGGAAGTTCACCGTATTCTGGGAATTGTGAAAATGGAAATCAAAAACTTGACTGCACCCAGCAGGCCCGGCGTTCGGGGCTCGCTGGTTATTCAAGAACGCGTTACCGAATTGCTGGACATTGAAGCCTTACTGGCGCACTGCCGGCAGTCTGATATGGCTTCTGCGAACTTGGTGGGTGCGGGAGCGGGAAACTGACATGGCTTGCGATCAGCGCTACTCCACATTTTATTTGAATGACATTTGCTTCGGCGTGCCAATCGAGAATGTCCAGGAATTTCTCGAACATCAAATCGTAACGCGCGTCCCACTCGCCCCGCCGGTCCTCCCAGGAATCATCAATTTACGCGGACAGATTCTGACGACGATCGACTTGAGGGTGCGACTGGGTTTGACCAGTCTGGATAAGCAGAAAGATCCCATGATGATGGTCGTCCGGACCAGCGAAGGTCCGATGAATCTTTTGGTGGATAAGATTGGCGGAGTGCTCGACGTCGATCCAGACCTGTTCGAAAAGCCGTTGGAAACCTTGAAGCCGGCGGTGCAGGCCGTTACCAGCCACGTCTGCAAGCTCGAACAGAATCTTCTGCTGATTCTCGACACAGAGAAAATAATCCAAATCTTGGAACAACCAACTTCACCGAACGCTTCAGTGGCGTTTGGACAAAAATCTCCAGCGACTTCGTGAGCGTTGGAGGCTTGTTCTCCGATTGTTCTTAGCGAGTGCAGATTCTCGCGTCGTGACTTCTCCTTCCAAATTTAAGTTTTGTAATTTTTGGTGCTCCCACTAAAGATCTTTGCTGTCCTGCCGATTTCTCGAAAAGAAGCAGTCGCGGTGCGGTTCAGAGTTCGCGGGCCCTCCCTGCGAACAGGAGAGCCTATGCGCCTTGCCTCTTTGGCGGCGATCGGTGCGTTCTTCTGTGCATTTCCACTTAAGGCGCAAACAAACGGAACCACGCTGCCTCGCGAAACTGGTGGAACTGTCAATACTGCGGGCGCTGATCCAGACTTGAACCTTTGTACTGGAGTCGTGCCTCTTCCCGGTTGCCCAGTCAGTTTTATTGAGAACACGACGGACTCCGGAGCAAAACGTGTTCCTCCGCCTCGCGGGGGCATAAGCCGTTGGGATGCATGGCTGCTCGATCACGGATTCGAGCCACACTTCTTCGTCAAGACGGAAGCTACAGGGGCAGTTCTGGATTGCAAAGGGCCAAGCCAAGTGGACGCGCGGAACCTCTTTGAAAGCAATCTCACAATCGATTTAGGGAAAGTATTAGGCTGGAAAGCTACGAAAATCTTTGCCAGCATGCATAATTACGCGGGCGGAAATGGTTCCGCTGAAATCGTCGAAGACGCACAAGGATATTCAAACATCGACGCGAATCCGGGCACCCGAATGTTTGAACTATGGGTGGAAAAATCCGTACTTTCCGGAAAGCTCCGCCTCAAAGCGGGTCAGATGGATGCCAACACAGACTTTGCGTACGTTGAGAATGCATCGGGGTTTCTAAATTCGTCGATGGGCTACAGTGCGTCTATAACAGAGATGCCGACGTACCCTTTAACCAGAGCTGGCGGCGCGATTTTTATCGTTCCGCGAAAGTTCTTGTATTTGAGTCAGGGGCTGTTTCGCAACGAACCGCACGGCGCCATGTCCATTTCAGAAGGAGGACTCCGCTGGCAGATCCTCTCGCAAGAGATGCACGGTAGAGTAGCGATCGGTTTTTGGAAGCAGACGCAACAATTTTGTGACGATCAGGGCATGCTCCATCGGGGAGCAAATGGAACATACCTTGTGGCTGAGCAGGAAATCTTCCGACAGCGGTCGGTCGTGGATTCGGGATCACGCGGACTTGCTGCCTTCTTTCAATACGGAACAGCCGATCCCTGGTCCGACGAGATGGATCACCACGTTGGAGGTGGATTGCAATGGACTGGGCCGCTGGCCTCACGTCCGTCCGATCTTGTAGGTTTGGGAGCCAGCGAAGTTCATCTCCGCCCAGATAGCGCGGAGACGACTAACCACGAAATGGCTTACGAAGCGTTCTATCGCGTTCAGTTGAAGCGTTTTTTGAGCGTCACGGCGGATTTACAGCTCATCGACCATCCGAGCGGCGACGTTATGTGTTCGCGGGCTGTGGCTGGAACTCTTCGCACCACGATCAGCTTCTAGTCGAGTGCTCCTGTTTGGGTGTTGTGATAAATCGCACTCCTAGTTACGCATCTTAATTAATCTCTAATTTTTCACCGAAGATAATTGGTCTCGCAATTGCTTGCTTACACCCTGAGTAGTCGTTGCTCGCGTAGATCGACCGTTGTGGTGTTTCATCGGGAACCATTGCTCGCGCGGGGCGACCAGGAGAGCGCATATGAAGTGGTTTCTCGATAAGAGTATTGCAAGCAAGCTGCTGATAACGTTCTCGGTCGTTTTGCTTCTGTCGACGTTTTTGGGTGTCTTTTCCATTTTGAAGTTAGCAGCCGTACAGGACGCAACTACCGATCTCGCCGGGAACGTTCTTGGTGGCACGCGAGCAATAGGGGATCTTTCGTCGGCAATCGCCACTTATCGCCGGTGGGAAATGCGCATGGTAATTACTATTGGCGATAACACAGACCAGAAGGTTGCTGTGGACGGCCTGCGAGCGACATTAGAGCGGTTCAAGCAAGTACAAACCGAATATGAGCCATTCATCGACGACCCCGAGGAAAAGAGGAGGTATGAAGCGCTGAAGTCGGCGTGGGCGGAATATCTTAGAGAAAGCCAATCGTTACAGGAATTAATTCGAGCAAACAAACAAGTTCAAGCGACTGCGCTGCTGCAGGGCGAGAGCTTTCAGAAATTCAATGCTGCATCGGACGCCGCGGCTGCCCTGGAAGATTTTCAGAAAACCAGTGCCGCCGAAGATGTGGAGCATAGCACTAGAATTTACACTACGGGGCGGCTCTGGATCATTATTGTTTTATGCGGTAGTTTTGCGATTGGGCTGCTCATGGCCATCTGGATTGCTCGCACGATATCGCGGCCAATTAATGAAGTCAAAGAGGTCGCACAGCGAATTACGGCAGGTGATCTTACCGGTAAGGAAATCTCGCTCTCTTCCAACGATGAAGTGGGCAATCTCGCCAGATCGATGAATGAAATGCAAGAGAAGTTGCGCAGTCTTGTGCAATCCATTTCAGAGAATGCCCAGAATGTAGCCAATGCCAGCGAAGAGTTCTCGGCGGTGAGCCATCAGATTAGCGCGAACTCGGAAGAGACGTCGGCGCAAGCGAATGCGGTTTCAGCCTCCACGGAGCAGGTGAATCGCGGTCTACAGACGGTGGCCAGCGCTACAGAAGAAATGAGCGCCAGCATCCAGGAGATCGCCAAGAACGCCACCGAAGCGGCGAAAGTAGCGGACGGCGCAATGAAGACCGCCCTGGAGACCAATGCGATTGTGTCCAAGTTGGGGACCTCTAGCGCAGAGATCGGACAGGTGATCAAGGTAATCACGTCGATCGCGCAAAAGACAGACTTGCTGGCCCTCAATGCCACGGTCGAAGCGGCACGTGCTGGCGAGGTCGGCGCTGGCTTTGCGGTAGTGGCGAATGAAGTGAAGGAACTCGCCAAGCAAACGGCGACCGCAACTGAGGACATCAGTCGAAAGATCGAAACGATTCAGTCGGACGCCAAAGGCGCAGTGGCCGCGATTGCATCGATCAGCGAAGTCATCGGTCATGTGAACGATATCTCCGGAACGATCGCAACGGCCGTTGAACAGCAATCGGCAACAACCAGTGAAATGTCTCGCAACGTCTCGGAAGCCGCCAAGGGATCCAACGATGTG
>DASXLU010000014.1:0-6210 GCA_036496065.1 Candidatus Acidiferrum sp. | reverse complement strand
CGCATGATGGTGTAGTGCTCGTTCGTAGTCTTCCAAGCGAGTGAATAAATGTACGGCATCAGCCGGTAGCGCAGCTTGTCGTAAGCCACCAGGATCTTCTGCGCCTCCGGGCCATACGACCAAAGTTCATTCTGGTTTGTCGTGCGCGTGCCGTGCGCTCGGAATATCGGGCAGAATGCACCGAACTCGAACCAGCGGATGTACAGTTCGCGATAGGCCGGGTCATCCGGATTAGCCGAAACGAATCCGCCGATGTCCGTAGTCCAGTAGGGAAGCCCGGAGACGGAATAATTCAGTCCCGCCGGAATCTGCCTGCGAAATGTCTCCCAGTTCGGATCGATGTCCCCAGACCATACTGCCGCCGCATTCCGCTGCTCTCCCGCAAACGCCGAACGCGACAATATAAAGACACGCTTTTGATCCGATGCCGCCCGCTGGCCTTCGTATACCGCCGTTGTGGTCATCAACGGAAATTCGTTTGCGTAGCGTGCTCCATTGCCAATCGCCACTTTGTTGGTAACCAGAATATTTGTCTCGCGCCCTTCAGTCTCTGGTTCCGTCGTATCGAGCCACCACGCATCTGCGCCAATTTTAAAGAGCGCCTTGTCCATCAAATTCCAATAAAATTTGCGTGCGTCGGGATTGAACGCGTCATACAGTGCCATGCCCGCTGGATGGAACCCGCCGACTTTGGTGCGGTCGATAAAAAATCCGCGCTTATCCATATCGTCATAAACAGGCGAGCCTGGACGGAAATACGGCCATACCGAAATCATCAGGTGGACATGATTCTTGTGCAGGTCTTCGATCATCTGCCCCGGATTTGGATAATTTGTGTTAAATACCGGATCGCCCATCACATTCCACCAGAACCAGTCCTGCACAATGTTGTCGAGCGGAATGTGCAGGTCGCGATATTTCTGCGCAATGCCTTCCAACTCTTGCTGAGAGTCGTAGCGATTCTTGCACTGCCAGTAACCGTAGGCCCATTTGCCGAACAGCGGCGCGGTTCCTGTCAGTTCACGGTATGCCGATATGATCTGATCGAACTCGGGCCCGTAAATAAAATAATAGTCGACCGCATCGGCGGCTTCCGAACTTAAATAGAGGGCATGCACAAATCGATTGTTGAAGCGGCCACGCGATCCGTTATTCCAGAAAATGCCGTAGCCATTGCTCGACAGTAGCAGCGGAATCGAAATGTTCGTGTTGTCTTGCGACAAGTCAACCGCTTCACCACGATAATTCCACACCCCGGCTTGATGTTGCCCCAACCCGTAAAAAGCCTCCTGGGTGTCCCACATGCTCGTGAAACGTTCCGCATGGAAGGTCTTCTCGCCATTCACTTCCGTCGGCGTAAGGGTACGCGTGTTTTCCTGAGCCAGCTTCTGGCCATTCGCGTCGTAGAACATTATCGAACTGTCCGCTCGCGTAACTTCAATCTTCAAGCGAGCCGTCGTGAGAGAAACGACCTTGCCGTCTTCTCTATGCAGCGCAAACTCTGTCTTAGGCCATGTTTTCTTTATCACCAAAAAATCTTGCCGACGCGAAAGTTCCTTCTCCAACGAATACACCACGTGCACGATCGAATCCGACTCGATTTGAAAGCGCAAGTAGCCCGTTTGTAGAGTGAATAGGACGCCGTTCGGCTCGGTGGTGACTTCGCGAACTGGATTGAGTGGCACCCATTGAGCGCATGCGAAATGCGCACCAATCGCCAGAATAAAAACTGGGCCAAGAGTTCTCAGAAGAATGCGTAAAAACTGGCGGGGTCGCATCATTGGTGTCCACTTCACTTCGAAATCACCTGCAATGCAACGGTCTGCGTTTGCGCCGAACTCGGACCCACATAGATATCAAACGTGCCCGGCTCCACAACTCGATCCATATGCTCATTCCAAATCGCCAGGCTTTCCGGAGTAAGTTGAAACGTGACCTTGGTCTTTTCGTGGGGCTTGAGATGCACGCGCTGGAATCCCTTCAACGCCAACACTGGTCTGGTGATCGAGCTTACGCGCTGGTGGATGTACAACTGCGGCACTTCGTCGCCCTCTCGCTCTCCGGTATTCGTTACGTCGACTGACACCACGGCGTTCGCACCGGCTTCCATCGACGTTGGCTCGACGTGCAGGTTCTGGAATTGAAATGACGTATAGCTCAAGCCGTGTCCGAAAGCGAAAAGGGGCTCGCGCGACGTAAATATGTAGCTACGATTTCGTGAAGGCTTATGATTGTAGTAATCCGGGAGTTGCCCCACCGACCGCGGAAAAGTTATCGGCAACTTTCCGCCCGGATTCACATCGCCGAAAAGCACTTCCGCCACAGCCGTTCCACCCTCTTGCCCCGGATACCAGGCTTCCACGATTGCTGGAACGTGCGTTGCCACATAGTTGATCGATAGCGGACGCCCGTTTATCAGCACCACGACGGTGGGCACTCCAGTTTCCACGATCGCTTGAATCAATTGGTCCTGAGCACCCAACAAGTCAAGCGAGTCGCGATCGCCAAGATGTTTCTCCGACCACGCTTCGCGATTTGTGCCTTCCGTTTCCCCCACCACCACGATAGCGACATCCGCTTTCTTAGCTGTCTCCACTGCCGCGCGAATACTCGCCCCCTGCTGCTTGGGCTCTGCCTGCAGCGTGTTGTCTTCGTACCAACCTGCCCAGCCTTGTTTTCCCGCTGTGATTTTGCAGCCTTCCGCATACAGCACTTTCACGGCGGATCCCGCACGGTTTCGAATTCCATCCAGCACACTTACGCCACGCCCAGGATCTCTCGCGTATCCACCCAAGTGAACGTCAGCCGCGTCCGGCCCGATCACCGCAATTGTTTTCAGCTTACTCAAATCGAGCGGCAATCGCTTCCCGTCGTTTTTCAGCAGAACGATCTCTTCTTCTGCCGCTTTCAGAGCGAGTTTTTGATGTTCCGGGCTATTGGTCGTTTTCTGCGCGTAGTCCGGATCAACATACGGATTGTCGAAGAGCCCAAGTCGAAACTTCGCCGCCAGCACGCGGCCTGCAGCGCGAGTCACCTCAGACTCCGGCACGATTCCTTGTTTCACCTGATCGATCAGCGTGCGAAATACCGCACCGTCCGACAAATCGAAGTCAACGCCAGCGGCCAGGCTCTTCCGGGCGGCTTCGGCGGGATCTGCGGCCACGTGGTGGACTTCATATAGCATCTGCAAGCCGCCTCCATCAGACGTGACATATCCCGGGAACTTCCACTCTTGCCGCAAAATGTCTTCGAGCAACCAGCGGTTAACATGCGATGGAATGCCATCGATCTCGTTGTACGACGCCATCACACTTCCGGCACGTGCCTCGCGAACGGCCGCCTCAAACGCGAAAAGGTAGAATTCTCGCAGCTCACGTTCCGAGAAATTGCCCGGTGCCGTGTTTGTGCCGCTTTCCGGTTGGCCATGCGCCGTGAAGTGTTTCGCGGTAGCCATCACGTGGTGTCGATCAATCAAAAAAGTATCGCCCTGCAGTCCTTCGATAGCGGCAACTCCTATTCGCGACCCTAAATAAGGATCTTCGCCGTAGGTTTCCTCTGTGCGGCCCCACCGCGGGTCGCGAGCCAAGTCGAGTACCGGTGTGAAAGCCTGATTCGCGCCGCTAGCCGACATCTCGTCTGCCGCTGCACCAAACACGGATTTGACGAGCGCCGGATCCCACGTGCTCGCCAGTCCGATAGCCTGCGGAAAGCTTGTGCTGCCATAGGCCATAAACCCATGCAGAGCTTCACCGAAGAACATCGCCGGAATTCCGAGCCTTGTCTTTTCGGCCAAGTAGCGTTGCAAAGCGTTGTGCGCGATGGCGCGGTCGCGCGCACTCATCTGCGTCTCCAACCGGTTCATTTCCTTCGTCAGGTCATCGATGCTGGTGTTCGCGAATCGACCGGTCGTGTCTACAAGTCCGGCATCTTCGTGATGCCCGCCAGTTATCTGCCCTACCTTTTCTTCGAGGGTCATACGCGATAGCAGATCGTTAACCCGATCTTCAATTGCAAGGTGCGGATCGCGGTAGGGAAGAACGTTTTGTTGAGCGATAAGGCCGAGCGGGAAAAGACACCAACTTACTGCTGCAAGGAGCAAACGCCGCATTTGATTTTCCTGACTGCGTGATCGCCTAGTTTATACCACACCAGCCGCGTCTGAACCGTGCGCGGAGCGCAGCAAAACGAAGCCGTGGAGTGGCTTGGTCTACATGTTCCGAAAGATCAGCTCGACCAAAAGTGCACCAAATAGTGACGCGAACAACGCTACTGGCATCGCCACCGCACCAATCTTCAGAAAGTCCCAAAAACTTACATCCAGTTTTTCCTTTCGCAGGGCAATCAGCCACAAGATCGTCGCAAGCGAACCGGTAATCGATAAATTCGGGCCTAAATCGACTCCGATCAACACCGCATTGGCGATGAGTCCTCTAGCGTGTGCGGTCTGAACCGTACTTCCAGCGATTAAGCCGAGTGGCAGGTTATTCACAAGATTGTTGGCAATTCCAACGACGAATCCCGTTACAAATGTCCCAGTCAGTAACCCCAGGTTCTGCGCCCAACTGAGAAATTTCTGCGTGAGCTGCAACGCGCCAACGCTTTCTACCGCATCGACCATCACGAAAAGTCCCGCCACCAGAAGTAAAGTTGCCCAGCTTATCTCGCGCACCAAACGTAAAGGGCTATTTCGTGCTCGGATGCTTACAATGGCCGTAATGACGAGCGCTGCCACGCAAGTTGGCAAACCCAAATCCTTGTCCATGGCAGATGCCGCTAGAAGCACACCCACCATTGCGGCCAGTCCCACGAGAACGAGTTTGCCGTCGGCTGCCAGCGGATTTGCGTCTTGTTGATGTTCGATGGTAGAGCGCAGTTCCTTCCGGAAAGTCCATCGCAGCACCAGGAAAGTAGCGGCAATGGAAAATATGGATGGCACGGTGAATGACAGCATCCAACGGCCCAAGGGTGGCATGTTGTTGCGAAAGACGACCAGATTTGCCGGGTTCGAAATCGGCAGCACAAAAGACGCCGCGTTCGCGATAAACGCGCACACGTACAAATAGGGAAGCGGTGCCACTCGCGCTTTGCGAACTCCCGCTAGAATTGCTGGTGTCAACACTACCGCCGTGGCGTCGTTCGACATAAAAATCGTTACGACGGTTCCTACACCATAAACGAGCAGGAACAATCTTGCGCACGACCCATCCGCGCTGCGCAGTGCGATTGACGATAGCCAGTCGAACACACCGTAGTCGCGCGCGAGTTCAGAAAGCAGCATCATGCCAATCAAAAAGAGGCAAACGTCCGAAGCTTTCGCAGCGGCTCGTCCTGCGACTTCAAAAGGAATTAGCCGGAAGATCAGCAGCAACAAGACTCCCGCGCCAATCCAATACACTTCGGCAACGTTGCGCGGGCGTAGCAGCATCAGGAGAATGCTGACAGCCACAATAAGCAGCAAAAGAAGTTGCGAACCGCCCAAAGCCGTCATCAGTCTCTTCCATAAATTGGCAGGACTATCTATGGTATTCGCGAACAGCAAAAAATGAACGTATTACTGTGGTTTGCCTACGGATTGCAGCGGCGTCGATCCCTTACATCTCGCGTCAGCAATAGGCCCGATTCAACGCGGTTGTGCGCCCGCAGCGATTGAGTGCCGGTAAGTGCTATGGAGGATATTCTTTGCTGAAAGCGATTCGCTATTGTGCGATCGGCTCGTGCCAGGCTGGGCCTCGTAGCCCGTGTCCTGCGGTGCGCCCTGTTAGTTTGCCATCCTCAAATTCCAATTGGCCATTCACGAAAACGTATTTCACGCCTTTGGAAACTTGTGCGGGCTGCGCATACGTCGCTACATCCTGAATCGTCGCGGGATCAAACACGGTGATGTCCGCGAAGTATCCCTCTTTCAATAATCCGCGATTCACCAATCGCTCGCGCTGCGCGGGAAGGGAAGTCATCTTGCGAATTCCTTGTTCAAGCGGCAAAAGGTGTTGGTCGCGCACGTAGTGCCCTAGGAATCGCGGCATCGCGCCAAACGCGCGTGGATGCGTGTGTGGCTCGTACAAGGGTCCGTCAAGCGACATCTCGCTCGCGTCCAGGCACAGGCTCGTCCAAGGCTGCTTCAGGCCATATATAAGACCGGTCTCGTTGGCCATGAAATAGAGCGCGCCCGTTTGGCCCTTGTCCCCGATGATGAAATCGAAGAGCGCATCG
>DASXLU010000013.1:0-5287 GCA_036496065.1 Candidatus Acidiferrum sp. | reverse complement strand
ATACAGTTTGCGACGGAGCCCACCATGCAAAGACTTCTGCCACCACGCGAAGCCGCAAACATCCTCGGCATCAGCTATCCCACGTTGAAGCAGTGGATCTATCGCAGCAAAATCAAAACCGTGAAAACGCCGGGTGGCCATCATCGCGTCCCCGAATCGGAAATCGATCGCCTGATTCCGAAAAAACTAGAACGCGGAGACATTGCTACGCGGCGCATCAACTTCCGGAAGATTTCCGGCCGCAATCAACTCATCGGCCGCGTGCTTTCCATCAAGTTCAGCGGACTGCTGGCGCAAGTAACGTTGGCTGTTGGCGATCAGCACATCACTGCTATCATCACCGCCGACGCCGCCAAGGAAATGCGTCTCAAACCTGGCGAACGCGCCGCAGCGTTGATCAAATCGACAGAAGTGATGATTCTGCACGTGTAACCGCCCTCGAAAGTGAAGATGCGCGTGCGCTTGCTTGCTGTAATCATTGCGTTGTTGCTCTCGACCGTTTGCGTCACCTCGCTCGCGGCACAAGAACTTCGCGTTGCTGCTGCCGCCGACCTGCAATTCGCGCTGAAAGATTTAGGCGCGCAATACGAAAAACAGGCCGGCACGAAGCTATCCATCTCATTCGGCTCCAGCGGAAATTTCTTTGCGCAGATCGAGAATGGCGCGCCATTCGACATTTTTTTCTCGGCCGACAGCGAGTATCCCCGCAAACTGGAAGCCGCCGGCCGCACCGTCCCGGGCTCGTTGCAGATTTACGCGCGCGGGAAAATCGTATTGTGGGCGCCTCCAGGAACCTCATTACATTTCGAAAGGGAAGGCCTCTCCGCCCTTCTCGATGCTAAAATCCAGAAAGTCGCAATCGCGAATCCGGAGCACGCTCCGTACGGCCGCGCGGCAGCGGAAGCCCTGAAAAAAGCCGGGATCTACGATCAAGTGAAACCGAAACTGGTCTTTGGAGAGAATATTTCGCAAACTGCGCAATTCGTCCAATCCGGAAGCGCCCAAGCCGGAATCGTTGCGCTTTCCCTGGCTGTTTCTCCGGCGATGAAAGACGGCCAGCGCTGGGAAATCCCTGCCGATCTCTACCAACCGTTAGAACAAAGCGTAGTCATCCTTAAATCGTCTGCAAATCAGAACGCCGCCCAAGCTTTCCTGAAGTATCTGCGTACCGCCGAAGCGCAAGCTCTCCTCGCACGTTACGGATTCACGACTCCACCTGTTGACGCGGGCACTTCGCACCATCTATGAACTGGCAAGCGCTCTTCCTCTCCGTGCGTTTGGCGGCAACGGTGTCGTTTGTGCTGCTACTGCTCGCATTGCCGCTGGCGTATTGGCTCGCGTTCACCCGCTGGCGCTGGAAATTTCTCCTTGAATCGATTGTCGCTCTGCCGCTGGTTCTTCCGCCCACGGTTTTAGGCTTCTATGCTTTGATCGCCCTTGGCCCGCGCGGTTTTCTTGGCCAACTCTGGCAAAAACTTTTCGGCCACAGCCTGGCGTTCACCTTCACGGGACTCGTACTCGCCTCGATGGTCTATAGTCTGCCTTTCGCGGTGCAACCGCTGATCGCTTCGTTTGAAGCGCTCGACCGTCGTCTGCTCGATGCGTCCGCCGTGCTCGGCGCGAGCCGCTCCCGCACCTTTTTCCGCGTAGTCCTGCCTCTTTCATTACCGGGCCTGCTCACTGCCGTGGTGCTCTGCTTTGCGCACACACTCGGCGAATTCGGCGTCGTCCTGATGGTTGGCGGTAATCTGCCGGGCATAACACGCACCGTCTCCATCGACATCTACGATCGCGTTCAGGCATTGGATTATGCCGGCGCGCACGAAACAGCCTTGCTGTTACTGTTGATTTCGTTCGCGGTTTTATCGGTCGTCTACGGCGTGAATCGCCGCGTCTGGTCGCCGTGGCCAGCGCGATGAATCTCACCGCGCAAGTTCGCAAGCAGCTCCACTCTTCAGGTTCAACTCCATTTCTGCTTGATGTAAATCTGGATTTCCCCGCGGGATTTACGGTTCTCTTCGGCCCATCGGGTGCCGGCAAATCCACGCTTCTCGATTGCATCGCCGGCCTGCAAACTCCAGACGCCGGGCGCATCGCATTCAACAACGATTTATTTTTCGATCACGATGCGAAGATCACGCTTCCCGCGCAACAGCGCCACATCGCGTACGTCTTCCAGAGCCTGGCGCTGTTCCCGCATCTTTCCGTGGAAGAAAACATTGCCTACGGACTTACGCAGCTAGCCACCGACGAGCGCCAACAGCGTATCCACGAAATCACCAGCGCATTCCACATCGACGCGCTGCGGCAACGAAGGCCCGCACAACTTTCCGGCGGCGAACAGCAAAGGGTAGCACTGGCGCGATCGCTCGTTACCCAGCCTCGCATTCTGTTGCTCGACGAGCCTCTAACTGGTCTCGACGCTGGACTGCGCCGTAAAATCCTCGATGATCTACGCTCCTGGAATGCCGCGAACAACATTCCGATTCTCTACGTCACGCACAATCGCGAAGAAGTCGACGCCATCGGCGAGCGCATCGTTACGCTGGAGCATGGCCGCGTCCAGGAATCAGGCCATCCCGGGCAAGTGCTGGACGCACCGCGCTCGCTCGCACTCGCACAAGCTGCTGGGTTCGAAAATCTTTTGCATGGAGTGGTGCTAGAGCACAGGCCCGCTGACGGTGTGATGCGCGTGGCGCTTTCACTTTCGAATCGCGAACTGGAGATTCCCCTGGGCGCTGCGCCAGCCGGTTCGTCTGTACAAATCGCCATTCGCGCTGGAGACATTTTGCTCGCCACGGAACCGCCCAAGTCCATTAGCGCCCGGAATATTTTGCCCGGTACGATTCTCTCGCTGGATCTGCGTGGCTCGCTCTACATCGTGCACGTCGATGCAGGGCTCGTTTTTACCGTGCACGTCACTCCTGGCGCGGTTCGCGCGCTATCGCTGGCGGCGGGACAGCGCGTGTGGCTGGTTCTTAAGACGCACTCGTGCCACGTCGTGGTGTAAGGAGCAGCCAACAAAATCCGGGCAACCAATTTTATTCAGCGGTGACGACTACGGCGCTGCATGGCTTGCTGCCTGAGCGCGAATACCCGTGGGGCATCTGCGAATCGAAATAGAGCGAATCTCCTTCGTCCAGAATCTGCTCGTCGGTTCCAATTTTCAAAGCCAGCTTGCCCCTCAGCACATAAATGAATTCCACACCGGTATGCTGATGCAGCCGAACTTTGTCTGCAGGAATATTCTTAAAATCCGCAAGATAGGCGTTGAACTTTTTGTCGGTGGCCAGAAAATCCAGCGACTCAAAATCGAATGCCGTATCGACCAGGCCTGGCGCTTCCGGAAAGCGCAACCGGTCCTTCTTGCGCGCCAGCGCAAATGTATGCTTCAGCTTTTCGTCGGTGAAAAAATGTTCCAGGCCCACGCTGAAGACCAGTGCGATTCGCGAAAGCGTGGGGAGCGTGGGATATAATTTGCCGTGTTCCAGCTTGGATAGCAGTGCGGGAGAAAGCCCGGTGTGGCGGCTGAGTTCCACCAAGCCGATCTTGCGACGCAAGCGCAGTTGCCGCAGTTTCTCGCCAACTCGATATCGATCCAGTGTTTCTTTCAGGTGCGGTGAAACCATCGGGAACAGCCCTTCTCGTAGCAGACAAAGAAACCTGGGCAATTTTATCCAGAGGATAACATAGAGGTTTCAGGGCAGGCGTACATTTTTCACGAGATTCAAGGGCATTTTAGCCTCATGAACCCAGCGCGGGCTCATCGTTGCCCTTTCCCTCTGCTACTATGAACCTTTCTTTTACTCGAGGATCGCGTGCCCGAAAAGTCTGCCAAACGTAAGAATCCGCCCAAACCGTTGCGCGCTCGCAAAGCGCGCCGTGAAATTTCCAAGACTAAGCCAGAGACGCGCCTCGAAGAAGTGCTGCAAAGCGCCGCCAACATATTTTTCGCGAAAGGCTTTCACGCCACGTCCATCGAAGATGTCGCGCGCGACGTGGGCATGCTAAAGGGTTCGCTCTACTACTACATCAAGTCCAAAGACGACCTGCTATTTCGTTTGCTGCTCGCGGGAATTGAGGATGGCGACGCTTATATCGCCAAGCAAATTGACCCTGCGGGCGAACCGGTGGAACAGCTCGAGCGAGCCATCCGCGCGCAAATCGACTACATCATTCAGAACCGCGTGCCGTTTGGACTGTTTCTGCATGAATTCGATTCGCTTTCCGGCAAACGCCAGCACAAATTGATTTCGGTGATGTCGCGCTACAATTCGCGCTTCGTGGAATTGGTGCGCCGCGGGCAAGAACAGGGAAAATTGATGGCGGGCGAGCCATGGCTCGTGGTGAATGGCATTCTGGGCATGTGCAACTGGCTCTATCGCTGGTACGACACGGATCAAATCTCCGACCCTGAACAAGTGAAGCAAGTTTTTCTCCGCATGATCCTGCAAGGGATTCGCAAGCCGTAACGCTCCGTTGTAGTGGCCGACCTTCAGGTCGGTTCGCGCATCGAATCCCGCCGAGCGCGCCACCGGACGCACCTCCTAACCGAAGAGATAGTGCCAGTTAGCATCCCGGTTAAATATTCGAGCCTATTCTACTCGCCGCAAATTCGCCCCAATCACAACGTGGGGGTTATCAACGGCTTGCCATCCGAGCCCCATTTTTTGACTTCCGCGAAATTTTGGCCACACACCTGCATTAGTGAAGCGCGTCAGTCAGTCGAAAAATTTAGAAAGGAAGTACGACGAAGAGACCACTCATCGAGAGCTTTTCGCCGATACAAATTAGGAGGCTTTATGAAAACTCTACGATTCACGATGTTGGCTCTGGTCGCGTTACTATTTGTTGCTGGTGCGAAAGCACAGAGCACCAATGTTTCAGCGAACATCCCGTTTGATTTCGTTGTCGGCAAACAAGTGATGAGCGCCGGAAAATATATGGTGTCGTCGCTTTCCAACAACCACAGCCTGTCTATTCGCAACACCGATCAGTCCGAATCCAGGCTGCTCCTTGCGGGCGTTTGCGAGAAGTTGAATCCTGCGCAAAAGACCGTGCTGGTATTCCACCGTGTCGGCGACCAGTATTTCTTGTCGGAAATCTGGGTTGAAGGAAACACCCGCGGCGTGTCCATCCCCAGGAGCCCGATCGAAACCCAGATGGCCATGAATCATCAGGCTGCTTCTCAAGACGTGATCGTGGCAGCGCTGACCAGCCATTAATTCCACTCGCTGCAAAGTTCCACTCGTGCGGAGACAAAGGGGACACGCCAGTTGCGTGTCCC
>DASXLU010000012.1:0-4583 GCA_036496065.1 Candidatus Acidiferrum sp. | reverse complement strand
GCGCACCTTAAGGGAAAACAATTTGCGTTGGTCCATCCGGTTTGAAAGCGCCAGCATCACGACCCTCCGAGCAGCCCTCCTCTCCGGAATCGGCGTCGCCGCGTTCGGCATTGGAATGATCCCAGAAGGGGTCCACGTGTTGCCTCAGTCATTGCTTCCAAAATTGGCGGATACCGAATACCTGTTGGATTGGCGACCGGACTGTACGGATCGTGTGGTAAGCGCTTTCGCCTCGATCCTTCGTGTCACGGCCGTGATGCGGTTGTGGTCGTCATTTTCGCAGAAGACCTTCGGGTTGCAGAGGCTTGGCACATCCCCCGGGCCACTGTGGAACGCCGTTTTCCGCTCAAGAACCATGTAAATGGGCGTATCATCCAAGTTTCCGATGAGCTCTGCGCGGATCCAACGGTCCGACGCGTAGAGCTTTCGGATGCATCTCTCGATCAACCATTGGCTTAACGATTCTTGGAGATATGATTAGAACCTTATCAGTTATGATACTGATTGCATTCGCGCAATCGAGCCTAGCTAATCCGCGCGCCTGCCGTGACTCACTTCCGTCCAGTTCCAAAGACCTCATTGCCGAAGAAATAGGATGGCCATCTCGGCATGGCCTTCAAAGCTGCATCGTCGATTGCAGCCAGGACATCGGTTGGCAACGGACCTTCGGTCATGGCCGTGAAATTGTGCCGGAGATGCTCCACCGACGAGGCACCGATGATAATTCCATCATTGCGCTCGGCGGTAAGTTGGGAGTGATGAATCAGCCACCGCAGTGCCACCGAGATAGCGTCAAGACCATGGCCTTCACAAGATCGGTGAATTTCCGCCAAGGCATCGAGATACGCGTCGTTCATATAGCGATTGCGATACACCTTGCCTTGAGCAGTTGAACCGTCGAAACGCGAGCGGGGAGCGACCTCGGCGCTCGCACCAAAATTCTTGCTGAAGGCGCCGCCGGCCAGCGGATTGAAAGCATGGAAGCGGATGCCATAGTGGGCGAGGCACTTTAGCAGTTCCGGTTCAACCGCACGTGTGATCGCGTTGTACATTCCTTGGTAGACGCTTGGCCTAATCCATCCATGGTTCGCAGCTTTTTCCAATGCCTCCGCCACATGCCATGCGCTGAAATTGCTGAGGCCGAACTCCTCGAACAGTCCTTCGTCATGAAGTTCTTGAACGGCCTCCAGCGTCGATTCTATCGGTGTTGCACTGTCGCGCGTTACTAAATAGAGGATTTCGACCTTGTCGGTCTTCAGGCGCGCCAACGACTCCTTGAAGATTCGCTTCAGATTCTCAGGTTCGTGGCCTCGAGTGTTTCCGGACGGAACCCGCGCGGCGATGCGGAACCGTTCGGTGGCGCGCAGATCCCCCAACATTTGTTCGCAGGTTCCATCGCCATAAACAGAGCACGTGTCGAGCTGGTCATGGCCAAATTCCAAGACGGTGCCGAGCATTGCTTCTGCGGTCTCGGCGTCATGAACGCGGGCTCCGTATCCGCGGTAGCCGAGCGTCATAGTGCCGAAGATGATGTTAGTGATAGGTGCTTTGGTCATTTCAAACTCCTTGTGTTATTGAGTATATAGCGGGTTTTGATCGTCACGATTGCCTTTGGTTTCAGCGCTCTACACGGTAGGTGTCGAGCCACCATCGATGCGGAAAGTTGTGCCGGTCATGAAGTCGGCTAGCTAGCGGGCTGGCTAGGAAGCAAACGGCGGCTGCAATATCCATAGGCTGTCCAAGCCTACTGACGGTCTGGTGGATGATATTTTTGAGAGCATACTGCTTACCAAACTCAGGGTCGTCACTCCCTTGCCTTTTTGCTGTCTCGATGAACCACTTGTTCAGTTGCGGTGTGTAGATCAGGCCGGGCATGATCCCGTTAGATGTGACGCCAGTTCCAGCCAGCTCCTTAGACAGACTGAGGGTCATGTTGTTGAGCGCGGCCTTCGCCGCGCCGTAGGTCGGCAAATGCTTGTGTGGCGAGATTGCGTTTCGAGACGAGACTTGGATCAAACGTCCCCAGCCGCGCTCTTTCATCGCCGGAGTAAAGGCGTGGATAAGTCGAACAGCGGCGAGCGTGTTCTGATGGTAGTCGTCGATCCACTCCTGAACGGGGGCGTCGAACCACGAGGTGTGAGACTCTTGAGTGGGATTGCCGACGTTGTTAACGAGGATATCGATGCCGTCGAAAGCCGATCTAGCCCCCCTCAATAACAGCATTCGATCCATCCTCGGTCGTTACATCGCCAAGAACAAATTTCGCCTGGCCGCCAGCCTTACGAATTTCCTCGGTGACGGCTGCTGCCCGATCCGCACTCCTGCCGTTGATGACGACGCTAACACCTTCACCGGCCAGTACACGCGCGCATTGTGCACCAATCCGGAAGTGCTCCCTGTGATAAGCGCACGCTTTCCTTTTAACATCATATCCATGTTTACTATTCCTTATAAAAGATCGTGACCTTGTCGGCCTTGAGGCGCGGCAGGTTCATTGTATTTCAAATTTTGCATCTGCCACTCACCTTACATTCCCGACCGCCTGCCGGATAATACTTTATTCCTTTGCGCGTGATAGAAAAAAGCTATATGCTCTTACGATGGAACTTCGTCATCTGCGTTATTTCGTCGCGGTCGCCGAACTGCTCAGTTTCAGCCGGGCAGCGGTGAAACTGCGCCACGCGCAGCCTTCCTTGAGCACCCAGATTCGCGATCTCGAAAACGAACTTGGCTTTCGCCTGCTCGATCGCGGTCACAATCGTGTGACCCTCACCGAAGCCGGAGCCGTCTTTCTCCGGGAGTCAAAACAGGTGTTGGCGAGCGCCGAAACAGCAATAAGGCTTGGTCGCGAAGCCGCCGTCGGGCGGCCCGGCGAATTGCGGCTTGCCGCAATCAACATGGCGACCGTGAGTTTTCTTCCCACCTGCCTTTCTCTATTCCGGGCTGCTGTCGCAGGAACCCGCGTCACCGTCGCAGAAATAGAAGCCTCCGAAGTAATCGACAAGCTCGTTCGTGGCGAACTCCACGCAGGGTTCCTTTCCGCACCACTTCCCCGACTTGCCGGCGTGAAGCAGCTAAAATTCGTCAAAATTCTGCGTAGCCCGCTTATCGTTCTCATTGCCTCCGAGCACCCGTTCGCGCGTCGTTCCTCCGCGCGCCTGAAAGATCTCGTGGAGGAACCGTTTCTTCATATCCGGCGCAACGGCCAAGAGATACATCGAAACTGGACACAGGAATTCTGCTTCAAGGTCGGGGCCACTGCGCGTTTCGGAGCCGCCGCCTCGAACCTCGATAATCTCATCAGCATGGTCGCCGCCGGCGAGGGCGTGGCACTCATCCCCAAGAGCATCCTTCGCGGGTCCAAGCCGGGTTGCGCGTACATTCCAATCGCGGACAAAAATCTACGCCACGAACTCTTCGTGGTTTCCAACCCGCACTTCCATTCCGATCTTGTCGAGCGCTTCCTTGAGATCGTTATCGCCGAAGCCGCGGCCGTCGAGCAGCGTCTGCAAACGCCGCGAAAGAGTCAGTCCTAGCTAGACCTAATCCGAAAAGGTAGGCGAGTTTTTTCGCGGGCGATGCGTTAATTCTGGCACCGCGCTTCGGAAAGTTGTAACTCTCGGATTGTGAGCATATTAGCGAGCCGTGGAAAATTTACCGCTATCGTTCCTGATCTGACCAATCGACCTCGACAGCTAGTCTTTTTCACTCCCATCGACAGCCAATTGAACGATTTTCTAAACGAAATTCACCAAATCGCTTACTTGGAGCCCTCCATCGTGGAGCGCATCGATCTGGTTCTGGATCTGCACGCCAAAGAGAAAAAGCTGCTGCGGCTAGTCGACGCACAGTTCCTGTCCGGCCAGACCCCTGATCTGCCCAAACTGCAGCTTCAATTGCGCGAGCTTAAATTGGACGACATCGATTTGGAGATAGGTCGACCCCGCACCGAAGCCTATGTCGTCTACCTTTTCCTGATGCTGCGGGGGTTCAACGGCGGCTGCAAAGATCAGCACGCCCGGTTGTTACTGGAGGAATCTATCACGCTCAGACTCTGGCTCGATCATCTGGGGCTGGAATTGCCGCCTGCCAGCACCTTGAGCGAGAACCTCAACGCGGTGAGCAACCAGAGCCGTGCTCTGGTTCAGCAGGCGCAATTGCGTTATATATTAGGACAGGGTCTGGATGATTTTCAGAAGTGCTTTATCGACAGCACTGCGGTGGAAGCTAACACCGAGCGGCCCACTGACTCGACCATCCTGGTCAGATTGATCGCCCGCGTCTGCACTATTGGCGGAAATCTGCACCGATTGGATCTGCCGGACATGAATCCGGTTGGACTCTTGGAGCAGCAGGAAGAGCTCCGACGCCTGAACCAGCAGATTCATTTCCTGAATGGCAAAGCGCGAGCAGAAGCCAAACGCAAGAAGTTGTATTTCCAATTAGTGCGGCGGGTGCGCAGACTGCGCAAACGTCTGCTGCGCGATCTAGAGTCGGTTCGCCGGAAGCTGGAGAGCCGCACCGATCTGCTACCGAGTCGGCGTCTGAGGGGCCAAGAAGCCGTGGACCTCATCGCAGAGGAT
>DASXLU010000011.1:0-7173 GCA_036496065.1 Candidatus Acidiferrum sp. | reverse complement strand
TGTGGAAAGGACCATAGCTTGCTGAAAGTCGGTGTTCGAGTTGCTGGATGGCAACTGGAAAGCTGGCTGAGGCCTTGCGATATCTATGGTTTGTGGCGATTGTGTTCTTGGCGGTCGTTAGCATTCGGTGTGCGGCGCAGGAACGAAGTGACCAAGTTGGCACAGAAGCCAGCGTGGAGGACATTACTTTATCCACTTTATCCGTCGGCAAAACCAACTTGTCCGCATTTTCAAGGAAGGAAGTTGAACCGATACTGGCGCCCGAACCGAAAGCTCCAAAGAGATCGATCAATAAATCATTCTGGTATCTGTCAGCAGGTGTGTACGTGGCCGCCGGTCTGGACATGGGTTATACGATCAACGTAAAAAATCAATTCAATGGACTAGTGTTGCAGGGTGTGAAGCAGGGATGCACATATCGGTACGGTGTTCCGCGATTCAGCGATGGAGATCCGCTGGCGCGACCGATCGTAAGCTTACCAACCCCGGCTTACGTGGCGAGCGGAACGGCCATCGCAACAGCCATAAATTTTCTTAGCTGGAAAATGGCGCGATCTCGTCGCTTCCGTAAGATTTGGTACTTGCCGCAAGTTGTATCGATCGGCGGAAATGCTTGGGGATTCACTACGAACTTAGACTATTAGGGATGAGACGGAGACTCGCCAACGGTGCGGGATGATTCGGATGGAGATTTGATCGAGTAAGAAAAGGGCTACCCCAAGACCTGGGTAGCAGAAAACGCAACCCGAGGCACCCTCCGTGTTTCTGGGAGTAAAGTTAGGAATTGAGTCTGAGATTTCGATCGATTTCAGGCGCTGTAGAATCGGAAAGTCCTATCCCGGCCAACCCGGGGCACCCCGCCGTGTTTCCGTGAGTTGAGTTAGGATTCTGTGGCGGGAGGCGAGGTGACGATGAAAAAGATGGGGATGAAGGTGGCGGCGAAGACTGCGGGGATGGGCGAGAAGGAACTGGCGGGATTTATCGAGAAGTTTGATGCGAAGAATGCGGCGCTGATTCGTGCGGTGCGCAAGGCGATGCGAAAGCGGATCCCGGCCGCGAACGAACTGGTGTACGACAACTATAATTTTTTTGTGATTGGGTACTGCTCGACGGAGCGGCCTTCGGACTGCATCGTGTCGATCGCGGCGGGAGCGAATGGGGTTGGGCTGGCGTTTTACTACGGAGCGACGCTGCCGGATCCGCACAAATTGCTGCAAGGCAGCGGAAGCCAAAACCGTTTTATCCGAATCGAGTCGGTGGCGACGCTGGCGCGTCCTGAGGTTGAGGCGCTGATCGCGGCGGCGATTGCGCAGGGGAAGAATCCGCTCGCCAAGAGTGGCAAGGGCAAACTGATCATCCGATCGATCTCCGTGAAACAGAGACCGCGGCGCAAAATCGCAAAGTAGTGCAACCGCAACTCAGTCGCAGCAAAAATAAGGACATACGAGTTAATGACAAGATTTCGTCTAACGCTTTACATTTTTATTACGAGAAGCAGTTGCCGACTGCCTGACGTTCATGTAGGGTCGGAGGCAAGTCCGGTACCGACGGAGGTAGATATATGGCTGTGAATATGGATAAGTTGAATTCGTTTCTGGGTCAATTCGTTGGTGATTTGGGCGCGGCGGTGCATACGGGAATGGTGGTTATCGGCGATAAGCTTGGGCTGTACAAGGCTCTGGCCAGCGGAGCGATGACGTCTTCCGAACTGGCGGCAAAAACAAAAACGGACGAGCGCTATTTGCGTGAATGGCTGTCTTCGCAGGCGGCGGGCGGCTACATCACGTACGACGATGCAACCAAGAAATTCAGCCTGACGGAAGAACAAGCGTTTACGCTGGCTGACGAAAATTCTCCCGCGTATCTTCCCGGAGCGTTTCAGTTGGCGTTGGGCTCGCTGGCGGCAGTGCCGCGTATCGCGGAGTCGTTTCGCACCGGAGCAGGAATGGGCTGGCACGAACACGACGATGGCGTATTCCACGGCTGCGAGAAATTCTTTCGTCCCGGCTATGCGGCCAATTTGATGAGCACGTGGATCCCGTCGCTGCAGGATGTGACCGCGAAGCTGGAAGCTGGCGCGCGCGTGGCGGATGTGGGCTGCGGCAAAGGCGCATCGACAATTCTGATGGCGAAGGCGTATCCAAAGTCGAAATTTTTTGGATTCGATTACCACGACAAGTCCATCGAGGCGGCGCGCGAAAACGCCAAGAGTGAAGGTGTGGGCGAACGCGCCACATTTGAAGTGGCCAAGGCGAAAGAGTTCCCCGGGAAGGACTACGACTTCGTGGCGGTGTTCGATTGCCTGCACGACATGGGCGATCCGATCGGCGCAGCGAGGCACGTGCGGGAGTCGTTGAGCAAGGATGGCACGTGGATGATTGTGGAGCCGTTCGCCAACGACGAGCTAAAGGATAATCTCAATCCGGTGGGGCGCATGTACTACTCGTTCTCTACATTGTTGTGCACGCCATGCTCGCGTTCGCAGGAAGTGGCGCTGTGCCTGGGAGCGCAGTCTGGGGAGAAGCGGATACGTGAGGTGGTGTCTACGGCGGGATTTAGCCGGTTCCGGAGAGCGACGGAGACGCCGTTTAATATTGTGTATGAGGCGCGGCCGTAAGTAGCGGACGCGTTTTTGTAATGCCAGTTGATCGATTGGCGTGAAAAGCAGCGTCGCCTCCAGCCGGGCAGGATGGTACATCCATATAAAACCTAAGAGGGGTTCCTCGCGCGCTCCCTGCGCAGATCAGGGAGGACGGGCGTTGGCAATGGGAGTGCAGGAGTGACCGTGCCACTTGGGCGCGAGGTTGAGACCCTGCCACGATCCCTCCGCTGCGCGACCCGGCGCGCAGAAGACGCGCGAGGAAAAGGCCGGGTCGCTTCGGTCCCTTCGCAGATCAGGGCAAGCGGGATGACAGTTTGGTTCTGGTGGTTGGAGTCGCGGCAAGACGCGGAAGTTGGCGAACGCGGATGTGGCGCACCTACGGCGCTGCGAGTTCGTTGCGATGGGTCCCAGTGCGCTTGCCGTTCGAGGGCTCCGGGCAAGCACGCTGGGCAACTTTTGTTGCGCCGCTGCCGCTGGGTTTTGGTCGAATCGTTTTCTTTGTGCCAACGGAGGGAAAAACCCGCACCCTTACAAAGCAAGGGGTGCGGCACCCGATTTGTCGGCTGGCCGGAGCGAAACGACGGGGCGTGTGCGGCAAGCGTGAAAGCCGCGCACGTTAGTGGGCATCAGGGGAAGGTGATGACGTCGCGGGAGAGGGGCATGGAGTCTGTGAGCTGCTTGGCGGGTTTGGAGGTAATGGGTAGTGGGGTGCCGCTGATGGAGAAGGTCTCGATGTCGTCGAGATTTGCGGACGTGCGGCTCTGCAGCAGCATATTTTGGAAGACGAATGGGAGCGACGTGGTGTCGATGGTGGAAGGACGATCGCTGATTTGAAAATGGAGATGCGGACCGGTGGTATTGCCGCTGTTGCCGAGGAGACCAAGCATGTCGCCGGCTTTTACGTGATCGCCAACGTGCACGGTGACGCTTTGCGGAGCGAGATGCGCGTACATGGCGAAACGGCCGCCGCCGAGATCGAGGGTGACGTGATTGCCGGCGATGTGGGCTAAATTCAGATCGGCTGGCGCAACGCCGGGCGGTTCGTTGGGAAGATCGCGCATCACTTCGACGACGGTGCCGGGCGCGACCGCAAGAATTGCGACGCCATAGCAGAGCCAATCCTCAGATTTTTTTCCATCGGTACGAAATGCTTTGCCCTGGGCGTCGATCTTGATCCAGTCGATGGCAAATTGTTCGGAAGGGTCGAGCGTGCCATTCAAGGGATTGGTGACGAAGCGATGCGGGCCGACCTCGAGGCAGCAGCCGTTGGCGTTGACCCAGCCATCACCTTTGAAAGGCGGAGCCAAAACGATGGCTGCCTGCTGGCTGAGTTCCAGGGGCGGGCTGACCATGGTGGATTCGGGCAGGCGCTTGTTGTCGGGCTGAAGAACGTGAACGCGGAGAGCAATGGCGCAGGGCACGTCGTTGGCGTTGGGATAGGTGACGTCGAAGAACATCACGCCGTATTCGCCAGCGGCAAGTTTTGTGGAGTAGCTGGCTTTCTCCATATTTTGCGGCAAGGTGGAAAGTTTGAGGAGATTGGTGACGTCGTCATCTTTGATGGAGATGACGCGATTGGCGCCGGTGGGCTGATAGTTTCGCGCGGCATCGACGACTTCTACCGACTGGACTGTGGCTGGAAGATTCCAGACGTTGGTGAATTGCATGGCGAATGCGACGTGGGTGAGGCCGTCGGAACCTTTTACAGGATAGACGCCGGAGCCCAAGAGATGCCACACGACCGGCCCGATGGTAAGTGGGAAACGCTCGCCGTCGCCCGAAGTGAGCGGGGCGAAATAGTCTGGAGTATTGGCGCAGCGATTTTGCGCGAGGGCGGGATGAAGAATTGCGAGCGCGGCTGCGGACAAGAACAGCAGGCGGGTGAATGATTTCATCGGGGACCTTTCAGGATACGAGTCGATTTTCCTATTACTTCTATCGCGCAGGGGCGTGTGGCGCCAGTTAAAATCTGTGAAGAGACAAGCGGCAGGTTCAACGGCGGAAGAGTTGAGAGTCGAAAGTTGGGAGTTAAGAGTTGAAAGTCGAAAAAAAGGATTTACCACAGAGGGCGCAGAGGAAGAGCACACAGGGCACAGAGAGTTTTGGCAACGAGTCGGCTGGTTAGACGAAGCCGATGAAGCGGCCTGCGGCTACGACGGCGAGCCAGAGAAGAAGCGATACGAGGCCGGCGATTTTTGCGCGCATTGGGGATACTTCGGCGTCGCCCCAGGTGACACCATTGCGGTAAACGGTGCGATGGAAAATGAGGGCCTGCAGGCCAGCTAAAAGAATCAGCAACATTTTCAGCCGAAACGCCGGGTTGGTGTAGACCTTGACGGCTTCGGACATAAAGAGCGTGGCGCCGGTAATCACTTGTAGCGCGAAGGCCGCCCACGTCCAAGGAAGCAGGCGCTTGCCCAGATCGGAAACGCGCTGACGCGGCATAAGCCAGCCGAGAAGGCGCAAATCGAAGACGGCGATTGTGCCCAGCAGCGCAGCCATGCCGAGCAGGTGCAAAGTTTCAATTGCGGGAAAAAGCCACAGCGATTCGCGGACGGCGGAACCGAGCGAAGTTTGTTCCAGCCAGCGGCACCAAGGCAGCATGTCGGGCATGTTTATGGAGCACCCAGCAGAGTTTGTCCGTTGGGGAGCACGATTTTTCCGAGGGCCATATACGCTGAACCGTCTTTCGCGCGAAAACCCTGCACGGTGACCCGGTCGCCGGGTTTCACTGTGTCGCGGCTCCATCCACCAAGGCGCGTGAGCATTCCGAGACTGCCCATTTCGAGCTTCCAGTTGGCGAGTTTGCCCTTGTCGTCTTTCAGATCGGCGTAAATATAGGCGTGTGGATTGATCCACTGGAAATCGGTGACAGTTCCCTGCATTTTTACGGTGTGGGTGGTATCGAATGCGGCGAGGCCGTGATGCGCCCAGAGCGAGGGAACAATCAGCAGAGCTGCGCCCAGAAACAGAACCGCCCATGGTTTACGCAGATGGCGTGCGAGTGACGAAAGTCGATGAAGGTATAGCATCCGGATCAATCGTTGGCTCCTTACACGTTTATTTTTCGAAGGGCCTTTTGCCGATGGGGGAAATAGGCTGACATTGTAAATCAGAAGGATGCGAACTCGGCAGCGGGTAGAGGTGGACCGGATCGTAAGTGACATATCACGGCTGCCCCTCGTGTGAAGGCAGCTCTGGCGCGAGTTGCGGCGATGAGTCTTTTTGTTGGCTGCGGAATCCAAATAGGCTGAGGAGAATTGACATGGCGACTAAGACTGCAAGGATTGTGCGCTTTCATGCTGTGGGCGGACCCGAGGTATTAAAAATTGAGGAACTGCCGGTTGCGGAGCCGGGAAAAGGCGAAGTACGAATTAAGGTGAAGGCGCTGGGACTGAACCGGGCGGAAGTGATGTTTCGCCAAGGGCGATATCTGGAGACGGCGACGCCACCATCGAAACTGGGATACGAGGCGGCAGGAGTGGTGGAAGCCGTGGGACCCGATGTGGACAAAAGCTGGATCGGAAAAAAGGCCAGCACGATTCCGGCATTTCTGATGACACATTACGGTGTGTATGGCGAAGTGGCGATCGTGCCGGTGAGCGCGGTGGCGGAATATCCGGAAAAGTTGAGCCCAGAAGAAGGCACGTCGATCTGGATGCAGTATCTGACCGCGTGGGGAGCGCTGATTCATTATGCGCAGATACGCAAAGGCGATTTCGTGATTATCACGGCGGCTAGCAGCAGCGTTGGAATTGCGGCGATCGAAATGGCCCGGGCCGAAGGAGCGATCAGCATTGCGACTACGCGAACGTCGAAGAAGAAGGCGGTCTTGACGGAAGTTGGAGCGGCGCACGCGATCGCTACGCAAGAAGAAGATTTTGCGTCGCGGGTAAAAGAAATTACGGGCGGCAAAGGCGCGCGCGTGATTTTCGATCCAATTGGAGGCAAGGGGATCGAGTTACTGGCGCAGGTTGCTGCTGAGCGTGGAACAATTTTTGAGTACGGAGCGCTGGCGCCGGAGCCTACGCCATTTCCGCTGTTCACGGCGTTGCATAAGGGGCTGGCCGTGCAGGGCTACACGGTGCGCGAGGTATTCTCCGATGCGAAGCTAACGGCGAAAGCGAAGCAGTATGTTTTCGATCACATAAAGGCTGGCAACTTCAAACCGCGTATCGACAAGGTATTTCCTCTTGCGCAGATCGTAGAAGCGCACCGGTACATGGAATCGAACGAGCAGATCGGGAAAATCGTGGTGACGGTGTAGGTGTTCGCTCAACTGCGGATTCTGTTATTCCCGTAAATTTCAGGGGCGCGGGGGCGGGGGAAGTTGGAGGACGTAATAATCGGTGCCGGCGATTTTCTGCCAGCCCATGGAGAGGGCGGTAGCGGGAACACCGCGAGTGACGAGAGCTTTGGCTCCGGTCGCAGCGAGCCAGCGAAGAGCTTCGAGGCGTTGGGATTGATCGGCGGCCCAGAACGTCGGGACGTCTACCTCAGGAATTGCAGCTACAAGCTTAACGCGGGCCAGGTGTGCCCAGGCGTGATCGCTGAGCGTGTCGCCCATGTGG
>DASXLU010000010.1:0-14034 GCA_036496065.1 Candidatus Acidiferrum sp. | reverse complement strand
GGTTGGCGATGCTGGCATTCCCTTTGTTGATGATATTGGTGCGCAGGATGCGGAAATCGTCGTAGGAGATGTGCGTGAAGGCTGGACCGCCCTTGATGTCGCCCAAGGCAAAAATGTTTGGGACATTGGTTTCCAACTTGTGGTTCACGCGTATGAAGCCTTTGTCGTTTGCGACGATGCCGGCCGCGGCGAGGTTCAAGGTGTCCGAATTCGGCGCGCGACCGGTGGCGACCAGGAGATGCGAGCCCTCGATGGTGCGCAGCTTATTTCCGGTGCGAACTTTCATGGCGACGCGATTTTTCTTGTACGCTACGCTTTCGGCTTTTGCGTTGAAAAATACCTGGATACCGTCTTCTTTCAGGATTTGCGCCACGGCATCGGCGACGTCCTGATCCTCCTGAGCGAACAATTGTGCGCCGCGATGAATAACGGTTACGCGGCTTCCCAGGCGGCGAAACAATTGGCCGAATTCCAGGCCGACGTAGCCGCCACCCAAGACCAGCAAGTGCTCCGGGACCTTCGCGAGTTCCATGATCGAGGTGCTGGTCAGGTAGGGGACTTTCTCGAGACCATCGAGCTGAGGAATTCCAGGCCGCGCTCCAGCGTTGATGAAAAACTGGTCGGCGGTGAGGGATTGCGGTTTGCCTTTCTTGCCGCGCACGTTGATGGAGTTCGGGCTCGAGAAGGATGCCTCGCCGAAGATCAAGTCGAGATTCGGAGTCTTCTTGATGCGCTTTTCGTTGCCAGAGCGAAAGAGGTTGACGATGTCGCGTTTGCGTTTTCTTACGCGGGTCATTTCGATGTGCAGCGTGCCGGCCTTCACGCCATAATCCGTGCCACGCCGCGCGAGATAGGCAACGCGGCCGCTGGCGATCATAGTTTTGGTGGGCGTGCAGCCTTCATTGACGCAAGTTCCGCCGACGTGTTCGCGTTCCACGAGCGCGGTGCGTTTCCCCGCGGCGGCAAGAGCTTGACACAGAGGTGTGCCGCCCTGACCGGAACCGATGACGATGGCGTCGTAGTGTTGATCGGATGGCATAAGACCTCGCAAGGTGTAGGTTGGTTGAAGTTGTTGTTGGGCGGCGCCGGCGAAAACTAAAAGCGCGAAACTACCCAGAGCGAACCGCCAATGGCGATCACGTCTTCCACTAAGGCAACCACGTAGTCGGGAGTGCCGAGTGCCGCGACCAATCGTTTGCGGATCTGGTAGCCGCCGAGGCAGCCGACGAGCGCTCCCACTACTCCGAGAATCGCGCCAATGACGATGCCTTGATCTCCCGCCATAGCGATGCATGCTCCGCAGAGTGCGCCCATCACCACGCGCGCAATCAGGCCTGGAGGCGCGGTGCGGCTGGGAGTCTTCGGCAATTTGTCCGCGACCAGTTCGCCCAAGGCGAGCAAAGAGAAAAGGCCTACGGTCACGACGGAGCTCATCCAAGCGAGTGGCGAGTGCAATTTCAGCCAACCCAGGTAGGCGGCCCCTGCGGTTACTGCGGGCGCAGTGAGCGAACGTAATCCACCGAAGAGCCCAATCAGGAACGCGAGAAGAAAAACCATAATGATGCCTCCGTCTTGCATGGGCGGAATTGGCGGAGTTCGACCATAGGCCAGGTATCGGGAAGTGTCAACACAAGTGACGCGCAAACTGTGGGAAGAGCGGATCAGCGGGAGTGCTCATGCGGGCGGAACTCGAAACGAGCCCAAACGGGCCTCGAGCTCCGCACATAGATAGGCGAAGAATTCTGAGAGTCAGTTCACTTCGAAATGAAAAAGGTCGACGACCATGTAGGATTTCACGTTGACGAGAACGACGTGACCACCGATGAGTACGTGGCGGCAATCCTGGGGAGGCGGGGGTAAGCGTCGCTCCAAATCTTGCGGGCAGGGCTGAATGCGCTTCTGCAGGCCAGGAGGCAAAGTGCCGCGGCGAACGAGTTGCTTTTCGAGCCCTGGGGGAAGTCGATCTTTCTTAGCCAGACCGGGTGGCAGATGATTTTGATTTTCGGAGTACCAACCGCGAATCGCTTCATGATCGTGATGTTTGTAATAGGCGTCGCGGTCGTCGTCATCGTCCTGTTCATGTTTGTCGTGACCCTTACCGTGTCCGTTTCCGTGATCTTGCGCGAAAGCAGGAGTGCCGGTTACGAGGAAAACACCAAATAGACTTGCGCATAACCATTTTGTAGCTTTCATGAATCCTCCGAGTGATGGCGGTGTAAACAGGGTAGTGGCCTGGGAGGCAGACAGCCACGAGATATCCATAAACATTTGTCGGGTCAGTGACATGGCCTTAGGGACAGCTTGACGCAGGTTTTATGTCATGCCGAGTTTGGCGATTAGGCAGAGAACAGCTAGGAAATGGCTGTGCCACATTGTGGGCTCGCGCTTGGATTCAGGGGCGAATTAGGGACTGGATGGCGTCTTTGTATTGGCGGCCGGAGGTTAGGCGGACGCCGTTGTGCATTTCGAGTTCGTAGGTGCCGTTGAGGATGGGATGGACCGCACGGATGCGGGAAAGATTGATGATGCGGCGGCGATGCACGCGGGTAAAACGTTGCGGATCGAGTTTCTCTTCGAGAGCGTTCAGCGTTTCGCTGTGCAGCAACGAGCGGGCGCCGCAGTGAAGCTCGACATAGTTGTCCGCGGATTCAATCCAGTCGATCGAATCGACCAAGACAAATTCGTAGCGATCGCCATTTCGAACAACCAGGCGTTCCAGGCAGCTACGCGACTGGGCGTTGAGCAGCTGTTGCAATTGCCGGGAAAGGGTCTGCTGGCCGTTGCCGGTCAGGCGTTCGCGCGCGCGGTCGATGCTGCGCGCCAATCGCTCGTCGTCGAAGGGCTTCAACAAATAATCGACGGCGTTCAGTTCGAACGCATTCAAGGCGTACTGATCGTAGGCCGTAACGAAAATAACCATAGGCATGCGTTCCGGGCCGACCTGGCGCACGACGTCGAGCCCAGTGCAATCCGGCAGTTGCACATCGAGCAGCACCAAATCCGCGGGCTGGGAAAGAATGGCTTGGATGGCTTCCGCGCCAGTGTCGCATTCGGCGAGCACTTCCACTTTGTCGAGCTTGGCCAAGCCCATGCGCAAACCTGAGCGAATGAGCGGTTCGTCGTCCACGATGAGCAGGCGGAGAGAGAACATAAATTTCTACACAGCGGCGGGATTCAGGCGGAAGGGAAGCGCGATGCGAACTTGCGTGCCGCCTTCGACCAAATTTCTGACAGCCAATTCCTGGCGATCAAAGTAGAGGCGCTGCAGACGATCGCAGGTAGCGCCCAAGCCAACGCCTAAATGCAATTCGCGAAGACTTTCTGCGGGCAACCCTGCGCCGTTATCTTCCACGGTGAGAACCAGGCGGTCTGCCTGCTTAGTGCCGCGAATGCGAATGTTGCCCGGTTGCGGTCCACGAAGCCCATGTTTCAGCGCATTTTCTACGAGTGGCTGAAGAAGAAATGTGGGGACGAGCGCGTCTTCGGTGCCGGGCTCGACCTCAACTGCCACGGAAAGGCGATCCTGAAATCGCATCCGCTCGACTTCCAGGTAGGCCTGGGTCAAAGCGATTTCGGCCTCGAGCGGAATTTCCTGTTGCGAGTCCTTACGGAAAGAGGCGCGGAGAAGGTCACCCAGCCGGGTCAACATCAGGGACGCGGTGCGTGGATCCTGCTGAGTCAGTACGGAGATATTCTGTAGCGTATTGAAAAGGAAATGAGGATTCAGGCGCATGCGCAGGGACTCGAGTTCGGCCAGGCGCAAACTGGATTCGAGGCGCGAAGTTTCGAGCGCGAGCCTGGCGGCTTCGCGTTCGCGTCCGCGCAATTGGCTTAAGGTGCGCAGCAGGCAGGATGCACCCACGGTGAGACCGTAAGGAATTTGATGGTAGAAGAACTCCTCCGCCGAGATGGCAAAAGGGTGAGAAATCGGGTCAACATGCTGGCCCGAAATGAATTGAAATAACGCCGTCAGGAGCTGCCTTAGTGCAAACGCAGCGAAAGACAACGGAATTCCCGCCAAAGCCAGAACAACGAAGTGCCAGAAGTTTTTCGTTTTCCGCGACAGCGGAAATCCGGTTTCCAGGCGAAAGATGATTGGTGCGAGGAATACCCAAGGGTAGAAACAAGCCATCCAGGTAAAGATATCGGGCCAGAATCCGGGGTGTAGGCCATCGCTTGTCGCCTGAACCCAATAGCGAATAAAGCAGAGGGTGCCGATCAGAGTCCAGACGAAGGTGCGACCAAACACACCGGTCAAGATGCGGATATCTTCGTCCTTCGCCCAAGGGAGTGGCTTCCAAAAATTCATCGTCATAATCCGCCTCGCTGCCCCGACCGGACCGTATCCAGGGCTATCTGGCCTCCATTCTGCCACTTTCGACCGCCATCGTAAGGGCTTTCAGGTCAACCGGAGGATAGCGGCGGCGAACGGAGTTCTGCTGTGGGTAGACGTGCCAAAGGCGAATAGGTGTTCGTTCTGGGCGGAGAGCCGCGGGTGAAAGAGAGATTTTCCGTTGGCCTAATTTGGGTGGCGGTTTGCGGAATGAAGGTTAGCGTTGGCCCAACTGTCGTTGGCAGATTTACGGAAGCAGGAGATTCTCCACCTGCGGGAAGTTCGACGGGGAGAATTTTATGAAACTTCTACCGGGTCATTACGCGAAGAAAGTATTGATTTGCGTCGCGCTCGTGCTGGTGACAGGTTGCCGCGATTTGCTTGTGGCGCAGACGCCGCAAACGCGCAGTGAACAGGCCACGCAGTTTTTCGTGAACGCCGATTCCTGCGCGCCCGGAGGAATTCCACTCACTATGCGAGGCGGTATTGCCCTAGCGCGGCTTACGATCAATCAGAAACCGATGACGTTCATCGTAGATTCCGCGGGAACGACGATGGTTAATTCGGATCGAGTTGCCTTGCCGGTGGTCCAGGAACTGCGCGCTGCGCCCGTAACAATCTCGGCCGGCGACGCGCTGGAATCGTGGAGAGTGGTGAACATAGGTTCGCTGGGACTAGGGAAAAGAGAGATTCACGATTTGAAAGTATTGTCGCGCAGCCTGCCACAGTTAGAAGCCAAGCTGAAGATCGAGGTCGACGGAATTCTAGGCGCGGACATGTTGATGTGGTGGGATTCGGTGGTGCTGGATTACCGCCACAACGCGCTGGTGCTGGAAAGTTCGCGATGCACGCAGAACCGGAACAACCTTCACCTTGTAGCGCCTGATATAGGGCTGAAGCGGCGTTAGGGTGACATGGGATGACAGCGAAGGCGCGACCCTGATGATGCGACATCCATAACCAGATCACGCCGAGTCTTGCGGCAGAAAAGCTCGCAGCCAGGAATGGCTGTGCCACATTGTGCTCGGCTCTGGGCAGGCAGGATGACAGCAAGGTGCAGGACTTCAGGCGGCGGCAACCGCCTTGGTAAGGCCCGGCAAAATTTGGAAATCGATTCCAGCTTCGCGCAAGGCTTCCGCTTCTTTCGATGTACTGTCCGAGGTGAGCGAGCCTTCGACCGTCAGACGAACCACGACTTTGCCTTCGTCGGCGGCGGCAGTCATTCTTTCGATCACCTGTTCGCTGCTGGCACCGCTGACGTTTAGGACCAAGCTGCTCTTGGGGACTTCCTGCAGCGCTTCCCAAGGCACGCCCTCATCGTGTAAAACAACTTCCGCATGCCGGAGAATATCCATAGCTTGGGAGGCTAAAGACTCCGACGAAGCTGAAACCGGCCCCACCAAAAACACTCTGCCTGGCAATCCGAATTTGCGTGACATGGAATACCCCCTTTGCTGAAACGAGCCGTTCGGAGATGGTACGGCTATTTCAGGGTTGAAACCCTAAGTTAGCACCGCTGGGGAGGCGGCGAGCCGTTGAAATTTGGGACGAATGCATCGAAAGTGTGAATCCTGGAGTGGCCGTCGACAGGGCTGCCCGCTGGCGTCCGTGCCTTTTGGCCGAAGGGACGAGGTGGCACGATAGCAAGATGGCTACCCCAGTACTAAAGGCATGTTGCACAGGATTTTGCGAGGCGCCTATACTGGCCGGGATTGGCAGGAACGAGTGTAGCTATTCGAAGGCGGCCAGCGATAGGGCCAGCCTTGATTGTGCCGATGGGAGAAACGTGTCCTTGTGAGCATCGAGGAAATCAAACAGTTTCCGTCGGTAGAACGCCGCCGCAATGTGGGCGCTCCCAGCGAACAGCGCGAGGCCGGCGAGGTTGCCGTCTTCCAGGAACTGGGCAAAGCGTTGACGTCTTCCTTACAACTGGACCAGGTGCTGCGTACGATCATGGAGAAGATCGACGAATTCCTGCGTCCGGACAACTGGTCATTGCTGCTGCTCGATGAAGCAAAACAAGAGCTTTATTTCGAATTGGCGGTCGGCAAGGCGTCGCAAGCGCTGAAAGACGTTCGCGTAAAAGTGGGACAGGGCATCGCCGGCTGGGTCGCAGAACACGGTGAAGTGGTGATCGTGCCGGACACTTCGAAAGACACGCGCTTCTTCGGCAAAGTCGACGAAAAAACAAAGATGGATACGCGGTCGATCGTGGCCGTGCCGGTGAAATTTCGCGAGACGTGCCTGGGTGTGATTGAGCTTATCAACTGCGTTGGCCCCGATGGATTCGACCCGCGCGACCTGAAGCTACTGGAAGCGCTTTCGGATTTTGCGGCCATCGCGCTGGAAAATGCGCGGCACGTGAAGCGCATTCACGAACTCACCATTAAGGATGACTGCACGTCGCTCTACAACGCACGGCATATGGGATTTATTCTGGACACGGAAATTTACCGCTCGCAGCGCTACAACTACGAATTTTCTATCGTGTTCATCGACCTGGATCACTTCAAACAGGTCAACGATACGCACGGGCACCTGGTTGGGTCGCGGCTGCTCTCTGAGATGGGCGATGCTTTGAAGACCAATTGCCGGCTGATTGATTTTGCTTTCCGCTACGGCGGCGACGAGTTTGTGATTTTGTTGCCGCAGACATCCAAGGACAACGCCATTAATGTGGCGCGGCGCCTGCATAAATTGATTCGCGAATCGGTGTGGCTGGAGAAGGAAGGCTTGAACATTCACGTTACGCCAAGCGTGGGCTTGGCAGCGTATCCAGCAGATTCGAAAACCAAAGAAGGCTTGTTGCATCTCGCGGACGAAGCCATGTACCTGGTGAAAAATACCAATCGGGACAGCGTGGCGGCTGCGAACATCGGGATTTTGCCAGCTTGGACCGCCAGCGAAGCTGCCGGTTAGGCGTCGGCTATACACCTCCGGCAAATTCTGATTAACTAAAATTATGAAGCGCAGTGAAGCGGCGCGTTACGCGCGGTTGTCGGCCATTCTCGCGTTTACGATTGCGGGAATTACCGGAGGCGTGTATTTCCGGCGCGTCTGGGTGGCGCATGTCGAGAAGAAGAATGCTCCGCCGGCTCCGCCGCAGGACGTCGAGCGCCAGTCCAGTTCGCTGACCTTTTCCAAGGGCGACGGAATCCACAAAACATTTACGGTGCAAGCGTCGAAATCGACGGACTTTAAAGGACAGGATGCGAGCCTGCTGGAGGAAGTGACCGTCACCGTTTTTGGCAAAACTGGCGACCGGAACGACGTGATCCGCAGTAAAAGCTGCCAGTTTTCGAAAGCCGACGGCGCGATTCAGTGCAATGGTAACGTGCTGATGGAACTGCAAAGCGCGGCGGACGCGGAGCGCGCACGGGAAAATCCTTCGGGGCCAACAGGCATCGTGCGCGTGGAAACTAGCGGCGTTACGTTTGAGCGCGCCACGGGCCGCGCTCAGACCGTGCAGCCCGTAACGTTTTCTTTCCCAAATGGAAGTGGGAAGGGAGTCGGGGCGGTGTACTTATCCGAAGAGGGCCACCTGCAACTGGTGAAGGATGTGCACCTGAAGTTGCGGCCTTCCGATGACGCGACGTCGTCGCAGCGCAAAGGCAAAGCAGAAGTGCCTGCGACGGAGGTGACGCTGACCGGCAGCGGCCTGGAATTCGATCGAAACTCGGCGCTGATTTTGCTGCACGGACCAGTGACAGCGGATACGGATGCGCAGCGGCTGACGTCGGGCGAGCTTTCGCTATCTCTGGATGATCAATTTCGAGCTCATACGTTGCTGGCGACGGCCGGCGCCGAAAAACAGGAACCGCGTGTGACGAATCGTGGGCCTAAAGGCGAAAGCGCGTTGACCGCTGATAAGCTCACCGCACAATTTGCACCGGAAGGCTGGATTCGCACGGTACAGGCGCAGGGCAGTGTGCACGGGGCCTCAGAGAACGGTTCGCTGCAAGCGGAGAACGGCGAAGTGGAGATGTGGCCGCGGCTGAATCAAGTCAAGTTGATGACGGCGCACGGAAACGTGCAGGCGGTCACGCGCGACGAAAAGACTGGAACGGAGCGGCATCTAAGCACGGATGCGCTGAAAATGGATTTTTCCGGCGGCAAGCCCGGTCAATCGAGCCAGGTGCAGCACGCGGAAACGTTGGCACGGGGCACGCTGGACTGGACGGATTCGGCAGCGGCGCATTCGAAACTTTCGGGAGATAAGCTGTCGCTGGATTTTGGAGCGCAAGGGAAGGCGCGCCAGTTGGTGGCGACGGGCGCGGTGCAGATGGAGCGTCAACTGGAAGGCAGCCCGCTGCAAACGGCGAGCGCCGCCACGGGAACAGTGCAGCTCGAGCCGACCGGTGGATGGTCGCAAATTGTTTTGCACGACAACGTGCGGATGAAAGAAGGTGACCGCAGCGCGCAATCCGCTCAGGCGGTTTTCTTGAAGGCGGATCAGTCGGCGGTATTGACCGGTCAAGCGATGGTGCGCGACGCGACGAGCGAGACGCATGCCGCGAAGATTACTTTTCTGCAGGGTACGGGTGACATCGAGGCGGAAGGGAATGTGCGCTCGACAGACCTGTCTTCCAACACCGGCACGGTGCAGTTCAGTCCGACGCCTTCGAATATTTCGTCGGACCACTTGAAAGGGAATTCGAAGAGCGGGAAAGCAGTTTACAGCGGACATGCACGTTTGTGGCAAGGCGCGTCGGTATTGCAGTCAGAGTCGATTGAATTACAACGAGCGAGCCGGATATTGATCGCCAATGGCAATGTTCGTGCTGTGTTTTTGCAGGCCCCGCAGACTCCAACAAATGGCAAGCAGATTGCGGCAACTGCAGCAACGTCGGCGCCAAAGTCCCCCAGTGTATGGCACATTTCATCAGGCACGTTGACGTATTGGGATGCCGAAAATCGTGCTCACTTGGAGAAGAATGTCGTGGTGCAATCTCCCGACGAACGAATCCGGAGCTCAGCACTCGATTTATATTTCACACACGAGCCGTCCGCAGCAAGCAATCCAAGTGCCAACACAAACGGTCCAGCGCAAATCAGCCGTGCGGTCGCGCTAGGTAACGTGATCGTGGATCAGGGCGACCGGCGGGGTACTGCGGAACGCGGCAATTACACGGCGGCCGACCAAAAATTCGTGTTAAGTGGCGGAAATCCTACACTTTATGACGCCACCGAAGGAACTACGACGGGCCGAGAATTGACCTTCAATATTGCGGATGATACGATCATCGTCGACTCGGGAAATGGATCGCGAACGCTGACTAAGCACCGGGTCCAGAAATAGCGGGATTGCCACCTCGAACAATCCCTCGTGATACGGAATGCCCAAACTTCAAGGCGTCGATCTCAGTAAGTCCTACCGCGGACGCAAAGTAGTCGATAACGTTGAACTAGAAATCGGGCAAGGCGAGGTCGTAGGGCTGTTAGGGCCTAACGGCGCGGGCAAGACGACCACATTTTATATGATCGTGGGCCTGGCCAGGCCGGATTCGGGCCGCGTGTTGCTGAATGGCGACGAAATCACCGATTTGCCGATGTATTTGCGGGCGCGCAGCGGGATCAGCTATCTGCCGCAGGAACCTTCGGTCTTCCGGCAACTGACTTCGGAACAAAACTTGCTAGCGGTTCTGGAAACTTTGCCGCTCACCCCGGAGCAGCAGCGCGATCGCCTGGAAGAATTGCTGGCGCAGATGGGGCTGGAGACCGTTCGCCAGAGCAAGGCGTACATGCTGTCTGGCGGCGAGCGCAGGCGTCTGGAGATTGCTCGTTCGCTGACCCTGGAACCTGCATTCATCCTGTTGGACGAGCCTTTTTCGGGCATTGATCCGCTTACCGTGCGGGATTTGCAGGAATTGATTCGCGACTTGAGCCGCTCGGGCATCGGGATATTGATTACGGATCATAACGTCCGGGAAACACTTAGCGTGACGGATCGCGCGTACATCGTGAATCATGGGAGAATCATGAAGAAGGGTACGCCGCAAGACTTGAGCAATGATCCCGAGGTGCGTCGCGTCTATCTCGGTGACACTTTCCGGCTGAATTAGGACTATCCTAGACTGAGAACGGGACCCCATGGCGTGGCAGGGACTTAAGCTTAATCTCAAAGTAACCCAGAAGCAGATTCTGACGCCGGGGCTTGTGCAGATGGTCAGCGTATTGGCGCTGAACCGCCTGGAACTGCGCGAGATGATTAACCAGGAGATGATTGCCAACCCCGTCCTGGAAGAGCTTTCCGAAGAACCCACCGTCAGCGACAATTATAGCGACGAGACTTTTCTGAAGGCGGAAACCGAGAAGGTTCCCGAGAAGAAAGAGCCTAACCCCTTTGACGAATTCGATGTTGGCAGCTTCTTTAACCAATACCTGGATACGGGCGGAGACGGCGGGCAGTCGCAGGAACGCGAAGTCAGCGAGCGGCCCTCGTTCGAGAAGTTTCTTTCCTCGGCTGCAGGACTGACCGATCACCTTGCTTGGCAGTTGAGCGTGACGATCTGCTCGGAATCTGTGCAGGAAATCGCCGAAAACATCATCGGCAACCTTGACGAAAACGGGTATCTGACCGCTTCGATCGAGGAGCTGTCGCAGGATGGCAAGTATTCGCAAGATGATCTGGAGGATGCGGTCGCGGTGGTGCAGGACTTTGATCCCATTGGCGTCGGTGCGCGCGACTTGCGCGAGTGCCTGCTTCTGCAGATCAAGGCGTTCGACTCGCAGAACACCTTGGCGCAGCAAATTGTTTCCGATCACCTGAGGCAGCTACAGTCCAACCAGCTAAAAGAAATCGCGCGTGCTCTGAACCGTCCGATGGACATAGTGAAGCACGCGATTGACAGCATCAAGAAGCTGGATCCCCGGCCAGGGCTGCGTTACAACAAGACCGAACCTCGCCTGGTTGAGCCCGATGTTTATTTTCGAAGAGTGGACGATATGTGGCAGGTCTTCCTGAACGAAGACGACATGCCGCAGTTGCGCCTGAGTCCCACGTATCGCCGGCTGTTGACGCGTGATGCGGCGGACAAGGAAGTGCGCAACTACGTGAAGGAACGCTTCACCGCGGCGATTCAGTTAATGAAGAATATTGAGCAAAGGAAGCACACGATTTTGCGTGTTTGCCAATCGATTATCGCGCGACAGGGCGAATACCTGGATCAGGGACCCGATGCGCTGAAGCCCATGATGATCAAAGAAGTGGCGGAAGAAGTTGGCGTGCATCCCTCGACAGTGAGCCGCGCGGTAGCGAGCAAATATGCGCATACTCCACAGGGCGTGATCGAATTGCGGTCGTTCTTCAGCGAAGCGGTAAATGGGCCTGAGGGCGGCGGAATGTCGCTGCTCACCCTGAAGCGCCTGGTGAAGAAGATGATTGACGAAGAAGATTCCACCAAGCCGCTGACGGACGAACAGATTGCCAAGAAGCTCGACGACAATGGCATCCATGTGACGCGTCGCACCGTGGCCAAATATCGCGAAGACATGCGCATCCCCAGCACACACCAGCGCCGGGTAAAGAGCTGAGCGCCACCCAGCCGTGAAGCGCGCCACTCGCACTCCAAAAAAAACACCAGGACCCGGCCGACAGCTCGTGATCCTGACGGGACTGTCCGGCTCAGGCAAGAGCACCGTCCTCAAAGCATTCGAGGACATGGGCTACTACTGCGTGGACAACCTACCGGTGGAGCTCATTCCCATTTTTGCGGAGTTGCATGCGGCGGGCCAGGGCGACTTTGCGCGCGCGGCTTTGCTGGTGGACGCTCGCGAAGGTTTGCAGCTTGAAAAACTGCCGGGCTTGCTGCGCCATCTGCGGCGCGAATATCCGATCATTCTGGTTTTCATCGAGGCGCATGAAGATGCGCTGCTGCGGCGTTACAGTGAAACGCGGCGCCCTCATCCACTGGGGCGCGATTTTTCGGTGCGCGAGAGCCTCCATCACGAACGCGTCTTGATGGAACCCATCCGTAAACTGGCCGACGTGGTGATCGATACTTCGCAGTTCAACGTGCATGAGTTGCGGCGCTTCGTGGATGCGCGGTTCAAGTCGAAAAACAAGCGGCCGCTGCTGGTTTCGCTGGTGAGCTTCGGCTACAAGTACGGCTTGCCCACCGATGCCGACCTGGTGTTTGATGTGCGTTTTCTGCCCAATCCTCATTTCGTTCCAAAGCTGCGGGAGTATTCCGGCAAGGATGCGAAGGTGCGTCGCTACATCCAGTCGTTTCCGCAGACCGGCGTGTTTCTGAAGCGCATCCAGGGACTATTGGTTTATCTGATTCCGCACTATATCGACGAAGGAAAAAGCTATCTGACGATTGCGTTCGGGTGCACCGGCGGGAAGCACCGTTCCGTGATGATGGCCGAGTGGATGAAGCGCGCGCTGGAAAAGCACGGATATGTCGCGCGGGTGGTTCATCGCGATATCGAAAAGTAAGATTGAAGTATCGAGTTGGCGGTCGAGAGCGACCCAAAACTTGACACACCGCGTTGCAGCCGAATAGCGTACCAAGTGGGGAATCTTCTCGGGGGCAAGACCTGTTTTGTTGTTATCACCTCAACTGAAGCGCTTGCTGGGCTACGTGAAGCCGTACCGGTTGTCGCTCGCCGCGGGCGTTGTGCTGCTAGCGGTGGTCGGGCTCGCGGAAGCGGTGATCGCGCTGATGATCAAGCCGATCGTGGACCGCGTTTTGAACCCCGGCGCTCCGGATTCCAACGTATTACTTTTTCAGCTTCCGCATGACGGGCCCGCGATTTATCTGAACCGTTTCTTTCCGCATAGCATTCACAACGTCTGGGCGGTCGTGGCCATTTCGCTGCTCGTCGTATTTTTTGTGAAGTCGCTCGCAGAATTTGGCGGCACCACGCTGGTGCAGTTCGTAGGGCATCGCGCGATCACAAATCTGCGCAATGTGGTGTACGAGAAAATCATTCGCCAACCGATCGGATTCTTTCATGGGCAGCCGACGGGCCGGGTTATGTCCGCGGTCATCAATGACGTCGAGCGCGCGCGTCCGGCTCTCTCCGAATATCTTGCGGACGTATTCCGGCAAAGCTTTGCCTTCGTCGCCTTCATGGTGGTCCTTTTCAGCATCGACTGGAAAATGACGCTGGGCTGCTCTGTGTTTCTGCCTCTGGTGTTGTGGCCGGTTGCCAAGCTGGGCCGCAGGATTCGCCGTTCGGTGGAGAGCAGCCAGAACAAGCTTGGTGACCTGAACCAGATTTTGCAGGAGACCGTCACCGGAAACCGCATTGTCAAAGCGTTCGGCATGGAAGATTTCGAGATCAATAAATTCCGCACGGCTGCTAGGCGCTTGCTGCGCGAAACCATGCGTTGGGTGCGCGCGCAGGTCGGCACTTCTCCTCTGATGGATTTACTTCTCCCGGTGGTGATTTCGCTGATCTTGCTATACGCGCGCGACAAGATTCGTTTGCAGCAGATGACCGTCGGAATGTTTTTCGCTTTCGTGTACGCCTTGTTCAAGTCCTACGAGCCAATCAAGAAGCTGGGAGCAGTCTACCAGCAATTCGAGCAAGCGCAGGGCGCAACTACGCAGGTCTTCGCATACCTCGACTTGCATCAGGAAGAGCAGGACCGGCCGGGCGCGGTGGAGATGCCGGTGTTTTCGCGCGACATCAAATTTGAAAATGTGAGCTTCTCGTATGACGACGCACCAGTGTTACGCGATATCAGTTTC
>DASXLU010000009.1:0-3612 GCA_036496065.1 Candidatus Acidiferrum sp. | reverse complement strand
ATCCTTCATTCTGCAACGGCGGCTTTTTCGGTGATGAATCTCACGACGATCAACAACGTTATCGACCGCATGCGTGGCCGCACGTTTGATTTCTTCTCGCGTGGCAACGCGTGGCGGCGCCGTGTGGCGCTGTTCCTCGCGGTAATCGGGCCCGGCATCATCACTTCCAATGTCGACAACGATGCGGGCGGCATTGCTACGTACACCCAAGCGGGCAGCTCCTACGGGTATACGTTGCTGTGGTCGCTGGTTCCCATGACCATCGCGCTGTACGTCACCATGGAAATGTGCGCGCGCATGGGCGTGGTCACCGGCAAGGGGCTGTCCGACCTGATTCGCGAAGAATTCGGATTTCGCTCAACGTTCTTCGTGATGACCACGGGATTTCTCGTCGATCTCGCCAACGTCGTCGCCGAATTTGCCGGTGTGGCTGCCGCAATGCAGATTTTTGGAATCAACAAGTACGTGGCAGTTCCTATCGCTGCGCTCCTGGTGTGGTTGCTGGTATTGAAAGGCACGTATCGCCAGGTCGAAATCGTCTTTCTGATCGCGTGTGTGTTCTACCTTACCTACTTATTCTCGGCTCTATTTGCGCGACCCGATTGGCTGCAGGCTGCGCGCATGACCATCGTGCCCACGATCCACTGGGACGCCGGCTACTTGGTCACTTTAACCGCGCTGGTAGGGACGACGATCGCGCCGTGGCAATTCTTCTACTTGCAGGCGGGATTCGTGGAAAAGAAAGTGGGTCCACGTCAATATCCGCAGGCCCGGCTGGATGTTCTGTTTGGAAGCATCAGTTGCATGATCATCGTTTTCTTCATCATCATCGCCACTGCCGCGACGCTGCACGCATCCGGCCTGACAAACATCAGCGACGCCGGTGAAGCTGCGAAGGCGCTTATCCCGTTAGCAGGGAAGTGGGCGGGATTGACTTTTGCCTTCGGGCTGCTTAACGCGTCCCTATTTGCAGCTACGATCCTGCCGCTGTCCACGGCTCACGTTATCTGCGAGGGATTGGGCTTCGAGGCGGGCATCGACCATAAATTTCGCGAAGCGCCGGCTTTCTACTGGCTCTACACCATACTGATCGTGGTCGGAGCGGGCATCGTGTTGCTGCCCAACGCGCCGCTTTGGAAAATTTTGATTTTTTCACAAGTGGGTAACGGTATTTGGCTTCCAATCGTGATTATCTTTATTTTATTGCTGGTCAATCGCAAAGATCTGATGGGGGAGCACACCAACACGCTGAGTTTCAACATCGTCGCTTGGGTTACGGCGGTAGCGATGATTGCGCTGACTCTTGTGCTCGTTTTTCAATCGATTCAGCAGGCGCTTCACGGACCGGGATCGTAGTTCTCCTAGGCGTCGAAACTCGTTTCACTCGAATGTCGTCGCTACCTACCGTGTTTTCCTGATGACATTCCCACAAGAGCACGTTGCGCCTGTGCGCTTGGCTGTGTTAACTTTGCGGCGTAAAGAGGATTTGCGGAACTTATTGTGTCGCGTACCCCCGAACTCTCGATCGCTTCGCTTGCGCCTGAAACTTTCGGGCCGGTTACTGCCGAAGAAGCGGGTCTTCTCGAAAAGCTCGACCTGGCGCGACTTCCACGTCACATCGCTGTGATTATGGATGGAAACGGACGCTGGGCGCAGAAGCGGCATCTTCCTCGCGCGCTCGGTCATCGCTCTGGCACGCAGTCGGCACGCATAACCATTGAGACGTGTGCGCGCCTGAAAATCGAAGCGCTGACCCTGTATGCATTTTCGGTGGAAAACTGGCGGCGGCCCAAGGCTGAAATTGAATTTCTGATGCAGCTTCTGCGCGAATACATTCGCAACGAGATGCCGCTGATTCAACGCAACAATGTGCGCATGCGTTTTCTGGGGCGTCCCGAAGAATTGCCTGCCGCTGTGCAGAAAGATATGCGCGAAGCCACCGAAGCGACTGGGCGCAACACCGGCATGGTCCTATCCATTGCACTGAATTACGGAGGCCGCGCCGAAATTGTTGACGCTATGAACCGGATTTTGGCCGCGCGCAGCAACCCGGCGAATGGCCAGACGCCGTCGATGCCGGTCACCGAAGAGACTATTTCGCAGCACCTGTATACGTCAGATCTGCCCGATCCGGATCTTTTGATTCGCACTAGTGGGGAAATGCGTGTCAGCAATTTTCTGCTGTGGCAAATCGCGTATGCCGAAATCTTTGTTACGGAAACGCTTTGGCCCGATTTCAACCGGGCCCGCCTGTTCGAAGCGCTGCTGGATTTTCAAAAGCGCGAGCGCCGTTACGGCGCAGTGTCGCCGATCGCACCTGCCTCAGCCGCCCGCTAGGTCACCAACCTGTCATCCTGAGCGAAGCGAACTAACGTCGGCGTCTTGCACCATCTCCACTGCCAATTTCCGAATATAACCCGCCTTCTTCATCTATAATTTCTAAACAGCATGCCTGATCTCATTCATTCGCCAATGGACCAAGGATTCTGCCGTCGATGACCTGGAAACGCGTCGTAACTGCGCTCGTACTCATACCGATCGTCGTCGCGCTGGTCCTATTCGCCCCCACATTCGTCATAGGTATCGCCACTGGTGTGTTCACAGTTCTTGCCCTCTGGGAGTACTTCGCGTTGGGTGACGCCATTGGCCATCGCGCCTATCGGATTTGGACGATCGTATGTTCGTTGCTTATGATCGCAGCCCAGTTTGCCGCCGCAGGACCGCCCTCTTATTTCAACCTGCTGATTGAGAGCCCACTCACAGTTTTTTTCGTGTTTCTCTTCGGCATCACGTGTCTCACCCTGTGGACCCGCCGCCCTCTCGTCGAGTCCCTCCCCGCTGCTGGGGTTTCTTCGTCCGCATTTCTGCTAGTCTCATTCCCGCTCTCGTACGCCGTTCGTATTCACGGAGACCGGACCTTCGGCCCACGCCTGCTGCTCTTCGCCTTGGTTATCACTTGGGCTGCCGACACCTCTGCCTACTTTGTCGGACGTGCCATCGGCAAACATCCGCTCGCTGCTCATATTTCTCCGAAGAAAACTTGGGAAGGCTCCGTAGGCAGCATGATTGGTTCGCTTATCGTCGCTTACGCATTTAGCTTCTGGATTCCAATTCCAACGGTCCATCTTTTCGCGATGGCCGCAATTGGCAACGTCGCGGGGCAAATGGGAGATCTTCTCGAATCTGCTTACAAGCGCAGCGCCGGCGTAAAAGACTCGGGCGGCTTGTTGCCAGGGCACGGTGGCATCTTGGATCGCATCGACGCGCTAATTCTATGTTTTCCGGTTATTTGGTATTACCTGGTTCTTGTGAACCCGCCAATTCTATGAAGTCGCGGCTCAGGAAAAACCTTTCGGACTGTGCTCTGGCATTCTTTGGCGCTAAACTAGAAGTTCGCTACCAGAACATATGAAACGCCTTTCCATTCTCGGTTCGACGGGTTCGATTGGACGGCAGACGCTAGCGGTTGTCGACTCGCTCCCCGGTCAATTCAAAGTCGTCGCCCTCGCGGCCGGTACTAATCTCGACCAATTTGTTCCACAGATCCTGAAGCACCAGCCCGAGTTAGTCTCAGTGGCTACGCCGCAACTCGCCGGCGAGCTTAGCCGCCGC
>DASXLU010000008.1:0-2768 GCA_036496065.1 Candidatus Acidiferrum sp. | reverse complement strand
TTGCATTCGAATCGGTTCGAGCATCGCGTGTCTTATCATTCCAGACGAGTCAGCTCGCCGCGCACTCCGTCGTGCCTCAGAGAAACGACCGCCGAGCGTCGCGCTCGCGAACCTCTTCTGAATGAAAGAGCCACGATATTGTTGTGCCGGGTGAAGAATTTTATGCCGTTGAAACGGAAAGAGAGCCTGAGAGAAGGGTTGCAACGCATCTCGGAAAGACGTCTGCAAGATGTGCTGCAGATGATCGCGCACGAGGGACCCACGGCTGAGTCAGTGCACGAGGCCCGCAAAATCGTCAAAAGTCTGCGGGCGACCTTGCGACTGACGCGCGGCGCGCTTAGCACAGAGGCGCGCAAGGCGCGCAACCAGGTTTTGCGGGACTTTGCGGGCAGATTCTCCGGGCCGCGAGACGCAGCGGTTACCTTGAGCACTTTTGAGAAGGTTTATCCCCTCAGCCTGAACGGCAAGCACCATCCGAAAGCCAGGCCACCATGGGCGGCTGAGCTGCAGCAATCCTTGATGGCGCGAGCACACGCCCCGTTACCCGCTGAAAGTTATCGGGATGCCGTCCAACAGGTACGCTGCCTTAGCGGGCAGCTGTTGCCTTTCGAGGACGGTAGGCACCAGGAGAGACCCTCCCGCCCTGCGGGCGAAGATGATTGGGACAATACGGTAGCGGAGGGTTTACAGAAAACTTACCGTCAGGGTCGACGACTTCTGCGTCAGGTTGCCGCCGCCTCAGAGTCGCCGGATGAGCTCTGGCATGAGTTGCGCAAACGCGTAAAAGATCTCGGCTACCAATTGGCGCTGCACAAGAAGATTAAAGGTGTCAAACCACAATTGGCGAAACTCGATGAAGTCGGCGGTGCGCTAGGCGACGCGCGCGACCTGAGCTTACTGCGGAACTACCTCGGCAAGGTGCAGGAAAAATCCGAACTCTCTCCGGTGGAGTGCGAAAGCTACCGACGCCTGCTTACCCGTCTCAACGGATGGCGCCGAAGGTTACATCGGCGCGCATTGGATGTCGGACGGCGCGTATACGGTCGCGGCAGCAAGCGGTTTACGCAACGGATGGCGAAACGCTGGCGCCAGTGGAAAAGCGACTAGAAGACGCGAATTCTGAGCCGGTTCCGCGACTTTGATAGTACCAACCCATAGTCTGCCCGCTGAAGAAGTTCCCCGGCGTCGGATTGTTTTGTCCTGACCCTCTTTCAGGGTACCACCCGATTGCACTACTATCACGCTTCAAACCGGAGTTACATCGAGTAACCGAGCGGGGAGAGCCACGCTAAAGCAGCAAACAAGGTGCATGTCGCTCAGCCTGGTGAGAGCGCTCTGGTCTGCTAACTTGAGCAAGAACTTGGCCAATCCCTGTTCGACCGCTCGGCGCGCAGGGTTCGCCTGAACCCAGGTAGGTGCTGCAGTGCTTCCTTTTGGGCGAGCTGCGCTTGACGCGACTATGGGAGCGCGACTTGCCATGGACGAACTCGTCGGACCATTTCGGATACCTCACGAGGGGCGTTTCCGAACAGATCCCTCCTCGTCAGAACCGGAAGGGTCTTCTGCAGCGATATAGTATAAGATTCCATGAGAGCTCTCTGGAAAGGCGCCATTAGCTTCGGTTTGGTAAGCATTCCGGTCTCGCTGTATCCAGCGACCAGGCGCGAAGAATTGAAGTTTCGATTGCTTCGGAAGTCAGATCACAGTCCAGTGAATTACAAACGCATAGCTGAAGCAGACGGCAAGGAAGTCCCTTGGGATCAGATTGTCAAAGGGTACGAATATGAACAGGGCAAGTTCGTCGTCATCAAGGATGAAGATTTTGCTCGTGTGGACGTGGAGGCTACCCAGACTGTTGACATCATAAATTTCGTTTCTCTTGACGAAGTCGATCCGCTTCTTTTCTACAAGCCTTATTACCTCGAACCGGGCAAAGGCGGCGATAAAGCGTATGTGCTTCTTCGAGATGCCTTGGTGCAGTCCAGTAAGATCGCGATCGCCAAGGTCGTGATTCGAGTGCGCCAGCACCTTGCCGCGGTCAAACCGCAGAAAAAAGGGCTCATGCTCGAATTGATGCATTTTCCGGAGGAACTTCTCGACTCTTCTGCATTTAAGGCCCCGATGGAAAAAGCGGTCGGAAAAGCAGAGTTGCAGATGGCGAGGCAGCTCATCCAAAGCATGACTTCGGAGTGGGAACCTGAGCAATACGCCGACGAATACCACGAGGCGCTCGAGAAAATGATCGAAGAAAAAATCGAGCACGGCGGCGAAGCAGCTCCTGTTGCCACCACAAAGGAGAAGCCGACGAATGTCGTCGACCTGGCAGCTATCCTTCAGCAAAGCATTCAGCAAACACGGGCTAAACCGAGGTCGGAGAGGGTCGCCAACAAGACCCGAGCGACTCGCCGAAAAAAGGCCGCATAGAACTTGTCGGCTAGCCGAAACGCCCGAGGTATTCCAAATCGGCTATTGCGGTCGGTCGAAAACCGCGAAAAAGTTAGAAGAAGAATGAAATGTCATACATCGATTCCAAGGAAAACGAAGAGGAACTAACGTATGCGCGGGCGCTGGTGCGATCCATGTTAGAAGCCACAGCAGACGGAATTCTGGCAACAGATGAACAGGGCCGGATCACGCGTTTGAATGCAAAGTTTGGAGAAATGTGGAGAATGCCGCGGGAGCTGCTTGACCAGCGAGACATCCAAAAGATCCGAACGTTTATCGCTCAACAACTGAAGAATCCGGAACGTTACCTGGCCAGTATCGCG
>DASXLU010000007.1:0-4015 GCA_036496065.1 Candidatus Acidiferrum sp. | reverse complement strand
CCGCCACAAACACAAACTGTCGCCGTTCCTGTTCCCGATCCACAAGTCACGACGATGCCTGCGGGTTCGCCTGTGGCAGGGGGCGCGGCCACGGCTGCAGCACCGGCTCTCAGTCCAGTTCCTGTACAAGCTGGCGGCCCGCTGCAGCTCGATATCGACCTGATCGAGCCGAGCCCCTATCAACCGCGTACCCGTTTTCGCGACGAGGCGCTTGACGAACTGGCGCGCTCGATTCAATCCAGCGGCATCATTCAGCCCATCGTAGTTCGAGCAATTGGCCAGCGTTACCAGCTCATCGCCGGAGAACGCCGCTGGAGAGCTGCGCAGCGAGCAGGCTTGACCAAGGTGTCTGCGATTGTGCGCCAGGTACCCGATGAACTCGCGTTGGAAATGACGCTGGTTGAAAACATCCAGCGTGAAGACCTGAATGCGATTGAACAAGCAAGGGCGTTCGAGAGACTGATGGACGAATTTCAGTCGACACAAGAGGCTGTGGCGGAGCGTACCGGCAAGGATCGCACGACTGTGGCGAACGCGATTCGTTTGCTGAAACTCGAGCCAACGATTCAGGATTGGATTGAAGAGGGGAAACTCAGCGCCGGCCACGGGCGCGCGTTATTGGCGGTTCCGGATCCTGCGTTGCGCATGCGCTATGCGCAACGGGCGGCTCGGGGCGGCCTGACAGTTCGGCAGATTGAGCGATTGGCTTCGCGGCGCGCTCGCGGGGCGAAAACAGCGACGAACGAAGCCCATCTTGACCCAAATGTCCGGGAAGCGATTGACGAGCTGCAAAGGCATCTGGGAACGAAAGTAATTCTGCGACAGAAAACGAGAATGCGTCCGGGCCAGCTGGTGCTGGAATATTACGACGACACGCAATTAATGGGACTCTACGATCGCCTGGTAAAATAGCGTCTCGAACGCGATTCCACGACAACTGCACCTTCGTTCAGTGACTGCATTCGACAACGTGTGTAAAGACGCACGTTGACTTCTTTTTCCGCACAGTTAAATTTGTTGAAGCGGAATTATCGCAACAGTTTCTGGGGGAAAATTTCATGGCATGGAAGTGGCCCGGCACGTCGAAGAATGGCTTGAGCGAAGAGTGGACAGGTTTCATTGATCAAGGAGTGTCGCTGGAAGGCACGCTCACCGTCACTGGAACTTTTCGCATTGACGGACACATGAAGGGAAACATTATTTCCGAGCAGACGGTGATCCTCGGAGAGAATGCCAGGGTCGAAGGGCAGATCGAAGGAAACCGCGTGGTAATCGCGGGCCGGTTCGACGGAGTGATTTTCGCGAAGGGCCGAGTCGAGATTGAGCCTAAGGGTGTGGTCACGGGAGAAGTTCATGCACCATGCATGGTGATCGATCCAGGAGGAATCTTCGATGGACGCTGCCACATGCTGGCGTCTTCCGACGCGTCGGCGGGCGTTACGATTCCGATTCGTGCGATGGGTAACGCTTAGGTTAGTGCATTTCTGCGCATAACCGGCATAGACTCATATAGCGGTTAACCTACATTTACGTTGTGTTGCCATCAATTTAGCGACACCGCTCGTTCTAACCCACCACGATCCTCTCTCGAATGATTCCCCTCCTTGTGGTAGTGCGATCTCGATCCCACCGAAATTCCAGTGCCCGGAGTAGCACGAACCTATACGTGTACGTGCTCTCGAATCAGGCTCAGGTATTTTGTGTGCACTTTAGCGGTCGATTGACACTTCGTCCGGTGGCAGATTATGTTCGAGAGTTCCACGAAAGAGGCGGTGCGAATGAAGGTTCTGGTGATTGGTGCGGGCGGGCGCGAGCATGCGCTGATTTGGAAGCTTCGAGAAAGCGCGGACGTGCAGACAATCTGGTGCGCACCAGGAAATGGTGGAATCGCCGCGGAGGCGGAATGCGTTCCGGTCGATGCCGGTGACGTAATCGCGCTGGTGGCTTTCGCCGAGAAGGCGCGGCCAGACCTGACCGTTGTTGGACCCGAACTGCCTCTGGTGAACGGACTAGTCGATGCGTTCCAGCAAGAAAGATGGGCCGTGGTTGGGCCAACGAAACAGGCAGCGCAGCTCGAAGGCAGCAAGATTTTCGCAAAAGAGTTTTTGCAGAGGCACAATATCCCGACAGCGGAAATGTATGGGGCTTACGATTCTCCCGGTGACGCATATAGCGCGCTGTGTTCGGTGGATTGGCCGGTGGTGATGAAGGCGGACGGACTCTGCGCCGGAAAAGGGGTTTTCCTGGCTCCCGATCCGGATGCTGCGACAGATTTCATCGAGCGGGTGATGGAAAAGAACGAACTAGGCGCCGGTGGCCAGCGCGTGTTCCTCGAGGAGACGCTGGAGGGCGATGAACTCTCATTTATTTTGCTGACGGATGGCGAACGTTACGCTCCTCTGGTGCCGACGAGAGACCACAAACGCGTTTTCGATAATAACCAGGGGCCGAACACCGGCGGAATGGGCGCGTATTCATCCGATGAGCTTTTACCGGAAGATTTGCAGCGCACAATCATTTCGAAAGTTGTGGAGCCGACATTTCGAGGCTTGGCCGCGGACGGAATCCACTACAAAGGATTTCTGTACGTCGGATTGATGCTGACAAAAGATGGTCCGAAGGTGCTGGAATTCAATTGCCGGTTGGGAGACCCGGAAACACAAGCGATCGCCGCGCGCATGGACTTTGATCTGGCGGAGGTTTTGGCGCAAGTGGCCGAAGGAAAGCTGCAACCGGAAAAACTGAAGTGGAAGCCGGGAGCAAGTGCGTGCGTGGTGTTGGCGTCGGGTGGATATCCGGGGAAGTTCGAAAACGGAAAGGAAATTCGAGGTTTGGCGGACGCGGAAAAAGTTGCGGACGTTAAGCTGCTGCACGCGGGCACGCGACGCGAGGGCGACAAGATCGTGACCAACGGTGGACGGGTGCTGGGCGTAACCGCGACCGGCGGATCGTTGAACGCCGCACTGGAAAAGGCTTACGAGGCGGCCGGGCGTATCAGCTTCGACGGTATGCATTACCGGCGGGATATCGGACGGCACGGGCAAAAAAGCACTGCCACGGGAGATTGAGCATCCGTTTCGCGCACTAAAGCGGAGGCGGAAACTTGGAAGTTGCCGCCAGGCAATAGCAGGCCGCAGATTTGTCAGGGTTTGGGCTCGCCTCTTCTGCGTAGGCTCGGCGCATCCGGCGGCCGATTTTTATCTTGGGCTTGCTGCTCTTTTTCGACGGGCTCTTCGGGCGGTACGATCCACTGGAAGGTGTCATCCTCTCCCAGCGTTCCCAAGATGAACGGCGCATTCCCGGCAATAAGCGGCAACGCGGCACGGAAAAAATCCGCGGTGTCGGGAGTGCTGGCCTTCTGTGTTTGGCCGTGATCGATGAAGTCTAGGACTTTGGCAAAACGAGGATCGGACGAGCGCAAACGCGAAATTCGCGGATCGTTTTGCTGAATCAAGCCCTGCAACGGAACATCGGGCAGTTCTTCGGGAAAACGGACTTCAACCAAAGTGCGCGGCGCATGCTTTTCCGGTGGATATAGCTGCGTGAAGCGAGGACGCAAAATTTTCGTCTGCCAAAAATCTTCCGTTGCAGAGACCGACTGCTGCTCGATGTGATATTCGATGGTCCAAACTTCCGGACCATAGTTCAGGGCATATCCAATGAGCACCATGGAGAATAGCGGCTCGTCGGGCTTCAATTCGATCTTATGGTGAAGTTGAGCGACTAGAGGGCGCAGCTTTTCGAGGAAGATCACGCCGATTTGCTCGAGGTCGACTTCCGGGTCCCCAGGAATGTGGTAGCGGGGGTCGGACGCAGCCGGGTGATCGATGTCGCGATCGAGGCGTATGGGCTTCGGCTGGGCGGGAATCTGCCATTCGGACGCGCCGAAAAAAATGCCGAGATGAGAGCGGTCGACGTTGGCCACACGAGGCGGCACGGATTTGGACTCGACAGAGTGTTCGATAGCGCTAAAAACGATGGCATCCTTGGTGACCTGGATGATGACCCGGCCACC
>DASXLU010000006.1:0-5348 GCA_036496065.1 Candidatus Acidiferrum sp. | reverse complement strand
CCTCGTTGACAAAATCTGCCACGGCCCATAAACTATTTAAGTTCTGTGCTCTGTGCTGGAGCGCGCCGGGAGAGTGCCTGTCCAACGATTTCGAACAGGCGGTCTTCCAGCATCATCCCCGTCTTGGTCAGATTAAGCGGGAATTGCTTCAGGGAGGGGCGTCAGAGGCCTTGCTGGCTGGTAGCGGTTCGGCGGTGTTTGGAGTTTACCCGAGCCCAGCAAAGGCGCGCCGAGCCGCTGTTCGGTTTCCGCACGATCAGACCTTTGTTTGCGAGACGCTCTCGCGTAACAGGTATGCGCGCTTGATGCAAAGCGCCTTCATCGGCTGAACCACGGCGTCTCTTCGTCTGACTTGTCTCTCAACACTTTCACAGTTTTCTTCACCGCAGAGCGGTGAGGATCCGAGCGAGTGGCATGCACGACGAGCGTTTCAAAATTTTTACCGGCACTTCGCACCCGGCCTTGGCCGAGGCCATCTGCCACCATTTGGAAGTTCCTCTCGGCAAAGCGCTGCTCGGCCGCTTCAGTGATGGTGAAATTTATTTTCAGATTCTCGAGAATGTTCGTGGAGCTGATGTCTTTGTCGTCCAGCCTTGCAGCAATCCGGTCGACAACAATCTCCTCGAACTTCTACTCATGATCGATGCTTTCAAGCGCGCGTCCGCCTGGCGAATCACCGCCGTGCTGCCGTATTACTGCTACGCCCGCCAGGATCGCAAAGATAAGCCGCGCGTTCCGATATCAGCCAAGCTCGTTGCCGACTTGCTCGAAACCGCTGGCGCCAACCGCGCGCTTACTCTCGATTTGCACGCGCCGCAGATTCAGGGCTATTTCGATGTGCCTGTCGATCACCTCTACGGTTCGCCGGTCTTGGTGGACTATTTCCGCCACATGAAGCTGCCCAACTTGACCGTCGTTTCGCCCGATGCAGGCGGCGTGGAACGTGCCCGGGCTTTCGCCAAGAAACTTGATGCGCCACTGGCCATCGTCGATAAGCGCCGCGTCGATCTCGACGTGACCGAGGTCATGAACCTTATCGGCGATGTTCGCGGCCGCAGCACCCTGATTGTCGACGACATCATCGACACCGCCGGTACTCTGGTGAAAACGGCCGACGCGTTGCTTCGCGAAGGCGCCACACAAGTTTTCGCCGCTTGCACACACGCGATTTTTTCGGGGCCAGCCATTGACCGCATCCAGAATTCGCGCATCACGGAAGTCGTGGCCACAGACTCGGTGCCGCTTTCCGAGGAAGTCTTGAAGTTGCCCAAGATCAAAATTTTAAGTGTCGCCGGTCTGCTAGCGCGCGGCATTCGTTCGATTCACGAAGAAACGTCGATCAGCGAGTTGTTTATTTAGATTTATCCGGCGCGGTAAGCCGGAAGAGATACAACGGAAGGAAAGAAGCTATGGCTGAAATCATTGTTGAAGGAGCGCCGCGCGAACAGCGTGGCAAAAACGAGGCGCGCCGCATGCGTGTCACCGGCAAGGTGCCGGCAACTCTGTATGGCGGCAAAGGTCAGGCCTTGTCGCTGGCCGTGAACACCAAGCAGGTCACCGCGATTCTCCGCTCGGATACGGGTCACAACACCCTTTTCCAGATCGATCTTGCCGGTAAGCACGAGCCGGTCATTGTCAAGGATTGGCAAGTCGATCCCGTCAGCGGCCGCTTGCTCCACGTCGATCTTATCCGCGTGGCTATGGACGTTCGCATGAAGGTTAAGGTGCCCGTTCACACCTTCGGCGAGCCCTCCGGCGTAAAAGTTCAGGGTGGCGTGTTCGAACTGGTCACCCGCGAAGTCGAAATCGAATGCTTGCCCGCAGACATCCCGACTGAGTTCAAGGTCGACGTCAGCGGCCTCGCGCTCAATCAAAGCTTGCGTGCCGGCGATTTGCCGCTCGATAAGCAGAAGATGAAGCTCCTCACCGATGCCAACTCCGTCGTCGCTCACGTTGTGGCGTTGCGCGTCGAGGAAGAGAAGCCTGTGGAAGCGGTCGCGGGCCCAACCACTCCGGCCGAGCCCGAAGTCATCAAGAAGGGCAAGAAAGAAGTGGAAGGCGAGGAAGGCGCCGAAGCTGGCGAAAAGCCCGAGAAGCAGGAAAAGAAGAAGTAATTCTTTTTCGACTGCCTCGCACACAACGTCATGCGGCTCATTGTTGGTCTTGGCAATCCGGACCCGGAATATCAATGGTCGCCGCATAACCTCGGTTTTCTCGCGGTCGATGAACTGGCCAATCGTTCGTCCATTCGCGTGGAGCGCCCCGAAGGCAAGGCGCTCATAGGACTTGGAAAATTGGCGGGCGAAGATGTGGTGCTCGCCAAGCCGCAGACGTACATGAATCTCAGTGGCGTCTCGGTGCGCGATCTGCTCGAACGCTACGAACTTGGGCCGGAAGATTTGCTGGTGCTGTACGACGAGCGTGATCTTCCCTGGGGCATGATTCGCATCGGCGAGCGCGGTAGTCCAGGCACGCACAACGGCGCGAAGTCGGTAACCAGCTCCGTCGGCACGCAGGAATTTGCCAGGCTCCGTTTGGGTTGCGGTCCGGATCATCCGGTGGGCGATCTTGCGGCTTACGTTCTTCGGCCCATGAAAAAGGCCGAGCTGGAAGTGGCGGCAGAAATGATCGCCACAGCAGGCGACGCAGTTGAAACAATTCTGACGCAGGGCCTGGCAGCGGCCATGAACAAGTTCAACCGCCGCGTCACCCCGCCAGAAGAGCCGTTGTAGGGGACGCCTTCTGCTTGGCCTGAAACAGGAAGGCACGCGGCCCCGCTCCTGGGTTTTGTAGTGGCCAGCCTTCAGGCTGGTTCTTTGCGGTTACGGAATGCGGCAACCCTGTCATTCCGAACGGAGTGAGGAATCTCTCTTTCCTGGGTTTTTCCCAGGAAGATTCCCACACCGAAAACGGTTTTTAGATTTCCCGGGCCTCGCGCCCGGCACAGGAAGAAGAGAGGTAATCATGGAAGAGCGTTTGTACGATTTAATTTTCATCGCGCGTCCCGCCACGCCGGAAGACGAAATCAAGAAGGTCCTCACCACGATCGAGCACGCTTGCGCTGACAAGAATGCCAAGATCGAGAAGACTGAAAACTGGGGCACGCGCAAGCTGGCCTATAAAGTGATGAAGCATCGCGAAGGCATGTATACCTACATGCAGATTCGCACCGGCAACGCTGAACTGGTGCACGAAATCGAGCGCCGCCTTGGCGTGCTCGACTCGGTCATCAAGTATCAGACCGTGCGCCTCGACGAAGATCTCAAGCGCCAGAAAAAGCTCACGCACAAGCGTGAACAGCGCGCCGCTCGCCGTCCGCGCCGCGCCACCACGCCGCCAGCGGAACAGACAGCCGCAGCCAGCTAAAGCTGTAGCCACGCTGCGCTCTGGAATGCGGAAATCCGTCATTCCGAACGAAGTGAGGAATCTCTCTTCTCTTCGCGAAGTGTGGCGACGGGCGGTTTTCGGGCTTTGTAGGTCGCGGCTTCAGCCGCGGCACAAAGCGCGGGCAACAACGGGGCTTCAGCCCCTGAAGGAACGGATTAGCAATACAGCTCCGCCGCATCGCTGCGGAGCCAAATTGAAAGGTAGGAAGTTATGGCAGAGGAACAGAAAGATTCGCAAGCTCCCGCTCCGGTAGCTCCAGCGGCCCCGGCAGCATCGACACCTCCATCCGCCCCTCCGTCCGCGCCTCGCCCCAGTGGCGAAGGTCACGGTGGTGGCGGAGGCGGCCGTCGTGAAGGCGCGCCAGGTGGTGGCGGAGGTCGTCGCGAAGGTGGCATGGGCGGCGGTGGTGGACGCCGTGAAGGTGGCGGCCCAGGCGGTCCCGGTGGCGGCCCAGGTGGACCTCGCCGCGGCAAGCGTCAATATTTCCGCAAAAAGAAAGTCTGCAAGTTTTGTGTCGAGAAGATGGATTTCATCGACTACAAGCGCGCCGACATTCTTTCGCAGTTCGTGCAGGAGCGTGGCAAGATTTTGCCTCGCCGCATGACTGGCGTCTGCTCGCGTCATCAGCGCTGGCTCGGCGTCGCCATCAAGCGCGCCCGCAACATCGCTCTGCTGCCCTTCGCCGGCAGCGCAGCCGGCACCCAAGCGCCTCGCGCAGTAGAAGCGCCCAAGCCCGCAGCCTAACCCTGTTTGCAGGGCGGTGGCGGTTGGTAGACGGTAGCTTCGATTTGTTTTTGTAGGGGCCGCCTTCTGCTTGGCCTGACGTAGGAAGGGAGGCGGGCCGCTGGCAAGGTGAATTGGACTGACGAGGTCAACCCGGGGCTGAACCCGTCATTCCAAACGGAGTCCGCGAAGTGAGGAATCCCTCTTCTTAGCGAGAAGGCAAGGGTTCCGCACCTGTGAGGAAGCACCGGGGGCCCGAGTTTTAGTTCACTCTGAGCTTCGAAGGGCTCCGACATCGAATCCGGGTTTTGTAGGTCGCGGCTTTAGCCGCGACAAAAGCAGACCCCAAAACGGGGCTTTAGCCTCTGAAGAAAAAGTTCGAACGAGAATTAGGAGAGAGTCATGCAGATCATTCTTCAAGAAGACGTCGATAAGCTCGGCCATCGCGGCGACATCGTCACCGTCAAGCCCGGCTACGCCCGTAATTTTCTTTTGCCGCACAAACTCGGCATCGAAGCCACCGCGGGCAACATGAAAGCGCTCGAACGCATTCGCGGCTCGCTCGCGAAAAAGACCGCCACGGAGCTCGAGGCCGCGCAAAAGCAGGCCGAACTCCTTCGCGGCGTTTCGCTCAAGTTCACCCGCAAGACCGGCGAGAACGACCAGATGTTTGGCTCGGTCACTTCGGGCGATATTGCCGACGCTCTCAAGGCCCAGAGCTTCGAAATCGACAAGCGCCAGATTCAGCTTGCCGATCCCCTCAAGACCCTCGGTGAGTTTCCCGTCACCATCAAGGTCTTCCGCGACGTAACCTCCGAAATCAAAGTCACCGTCGACAAAGAATCCTAACGCTAACGCTTGTAGGGGCGCAGCACGCTGCGCCCCATGTCCGCAACACCAAATGTCTCTGGGAGGGGCACATTCCTTTGTGCCCCTTTTTTGTTCGACAATCAATCACCGTAGGTGCGACGCCATGCTGCCAATCTACAACCCATCCTACGTTGAGTTTTCTCAACCATCTACGACGAGGTCCTTCGCCGCGAGAGTGCTCGTGTTTTTTGTACTTCTGGGTGCTTTTCGCGATTGCTTTGCAGGTCTTTGAGCCTTTTCTCGACCGCCAAATTACTTCGATCAAATCCCACTTCCTCGATGATTTTTTCGTTGAATATAAGCAGTGCAAGCCGTGCCCGACCCTCCGCCAAATTTGCCAAAACGCTTGCGGACATTACAGCATGCTG
>DASXLU010000005.1:0-7955 GCA_036496065.1 Candidatus Acidiferrum sp. | reverse complement strand
ATCTGTCAGCCGCTCTTGCCGTTGGCCCAGAATCCAGCCGGCCCAGCGCCCACAACCGATCAGAACTCGATTCTGAATCTCTACGACGCCTTCGGCTACCAGAAGCGAGGCACGATTCTCGACTGGGGTTTTTCGGCGCTTGTCCGGTACAACGGCAAGACCATTCTTTTTGATACCGGCAACAGCGCCGATGGCTTCGAGCACAACGTCAAGGCGCTGGGAGTGGATCTGAAGCAGGTGGATATCGCCGTGCTCTCGCACCGTCACTATGACCACATCTCGGGCTTCGACTACATGCTAAGAGTCAAGCCCACGGTGAAAGTGTATCTGCCCGCAGATCCCGCGTTGGGCGCTCCAATGCACTTCACATTCTCCCATGACACGAAGGAGTCCCTGGCTGGCCTGCCACCCGAACAGTTGTATTTCGGTGGCGGCGTCAATTCGATCGACTACAAGCCCGGTGAGCGCTTTCACGGCGCGAACGCCGAGTTTGTGGCGGCGAGCCGCGAGGTCGCTTCCGGCGTCTACCTCATCGTCACCCGCTCGGTCATGACGGGAGATTTCAGCGCCTATCCGCCGAATGAGCCCGGACATCCCGACCTCGCCGGTTTTCCGGAACTGTCGCTGGCGCTGAAGACGGAAAAAGGCGTGGTTCTGATCACCGGCTGCTCGCACAGCACGGTCGAAGCGATTATCCGTGCGACGAAACAATATATTGGCAGCAACATTGAACTAGTCGAAGGCGGATTCCACCTGTTTCCATACGACAGCGACTATATTTCCAAGGTCGCGCGGCAGATAAAGGACGAGCTCGGCGTTCGACGTGTAGCTCCCGCCCATTGCACCGGCAACCTGGCCTTCAAGATTCTCCGCGATGTCTACGGAGAGAACTACAACTACGCTGGCGTGGAATCCGAGGTGATGTTCCCGCACTGATGTTGCGATCTTTCTGGTGCCCGCCCCGCCAACTTCCGGTTTGTCGGCTACTCAAAAACTACCTTAAACGGGTGTGGGACATAATTGTGGGAAGATTCAACTTGTCGCGATATATTCCGAGTCAGGAAGAGGGGGCTCGAATGCGCTTGTTAGGTACAAGACGCGGTTTTTTGGGAAATATTACGGGAGCATTGGCGGGATGGACCATTGGCAACGTTTTGCCATCGCAAGCAAAGAGTGCGGCAACCCAGTCGCCGGTCGAAGGTGAGGACTATTACGACAAGCTGGGCGTAACCAAAATAATCAATGCAGCGGGCACCTATACTCATCTAACTGCTTCCACGATGCCTCCTTCCGTGCAGGCGGCCGTGGCACAAGCCGCAAAACACCCAGTGCATCTGGCTCGTTTGCAGAAAGCAGCTGGGGAATATTTGGCCCGACGCCTGCGCTGCGAAGCGGCTATCGTTACCGCGGGCGCAGCTTCTGCGGTAACTCTTGGCACTGCGGCGTGCGTAACGCTTGGAAACGAATCTGCCGGTCATTCGATCCCCATTGACATGACGGGCCTCAAAAACGAAGTGGTCATTCAAACAGCTCACCACTACGATTACGACCACGCTTTGCGAAACTGCGGAATCAAGTTCGTCGATGTAGAGACCTTGCAGCAGTATGAGTCGGCCATAAACAAAAACACCGCTATGTGTTTCTTCTACAATGCCTCCGATCACGGGAATATTAGCCGGGAAGACTGGGTTCGTGTCGCTCATGCGCATGGAGTTCCGTGTTTGAACGATGCCGCTGCGGACGTTCCACCCATCTCGAATCTTTGGAACTACACGCAGCTGGGATTCGATCTAGTTGCCTTCTCCGGCGGGAAAGGGATGAGAGGTCCCCAAAATACCGGCCTGCTGCTGGGCAGGAAAAATCTCATCGCGGCCGCTGCAATCAACAACAGCCCGAACGATGACGTGGTGGGCCGCGGCATGAAAGTCGCCAAGGAGCAAATTGTAGGAATGGTAGCGGCCGTCGATTGGTTCCTGAGCCAATCCGACGAAGAGATGGATGCTGAATATCGGAGGCGCATCGATCGCATTACCGCAACCCTTAAAGACATCCCGACCTTAAAATCAGAGACATTTGTCCCTCCGATCGCAAATCACGTTCCGCATCTGCTGATGCGCTACGACCAGGCACGCGTCAAAATCTCGCCTCGCGAAGTAGCAAAACAAATGCGCGAAGGCACTCCGAGTATCGAAGTCAATCCTGCAACGGGTTCGACGGAGGGGAGCGCTGGAATACCTTCTGATCCCAACAAGATTGTAGTCGGCGTGTGGATGCTGGAACCAGGGGAAGATTTGGTCGTCGGTCGCCGGCTTCGAGACATATTGACGACGGCAGCGCACAGCTAATCCGTTTGTTCGTCGCCTGGAGAAATAGACTCGCAGTAACTGTGTATTCCAGGGCTTGGGACCCACACTTGCGAGGAATCATTCGTTCTAGTCGCGAGGCTACCTCTGGCACCCATGTAAAGGCAGTGAGAATCGGAACCCCAACACACGACCTGCCCCTACCTCTTTCCTAATCGACCATCACGATACTCGGGCATCTAACTACGGTGCTCCATAACTTCCGAGTAGCCCGTGATTCGTCCAGAGTCGATAGTCACGAGCCGACTTTGCGGGATCGATCGTCTAACGATGTTTCTTTCAGTCCGAATATCCGAGTCTTCGGGATACAGTTGTTATGGAAGAAGCGCTCGCGACCTACATCACCACGGGAGCATTCCGAGTTTTGCGTGCGTGAACGTACCTGTCGGGCCGTCCGGGCCGAGCAGCGCAACACGCACTGCCTCGGCGGCGCCCTCCTCGACAGTCTCCGTACCCCTATATTCGTTGAGGTTCGTCTTCGTGAAGCCCGGGGAGACGGCGTTGACCTTGATCCCGCTCGACTCCAGTTCGATTGACATGGCAACCGTCATCGCGTTGAGCGCCGTCTTGGACGCAGGGTAGACGGGGCCGAAGATCGGCCGCCACGCGCAGGCCGGGTCCGAGTTCATCGTCAGCGAGCCTACGCCGCTCGACACGTTGACGATGCGGGCTTGCGGCGCCTCGCGCAGGAGCGGCAACATCGCCTGGTAAACGGCGAGGACTCCGAACACGTTGGTCTCCCACACCGCGCGCACCTCATCGAGAGCCACGTTGCTTGGGCGGGTCAACTTAGCGTACTCCGCGACTGACTGGCCGGGCTGTTTAGTCGTATTCGAGATAGCTGCGTTGTTGACCAGCACGTCAAGCCGGCCCAACTCCTTGCGGATGCGCTCCGCTGCGGCGGTAATCGAAGCCTGATCCGTCACGTCGAGCTGGAGCGCGCGCGCGTCTCCGTCGATCGTCTTGACCGCAGCCTCGCCGCGCTCAAAATTGCGCGACCCGACCAGCACAGTGAAGCCGTGTGCCGCGAGATCCTTTGCTATCTGAAGACCGATTCCTTGATTAGCCCCGGTCACCAGGGCGACGGGTTTGTCCTGCATGATAATCTCCTTTTTCGCATCGATGCGTGGCATGGGTATTCTCGTTTGGAATTGACGTGGGCGTCCTAGGCTGTCACCACCGGGAACTCTCGTCCTTCGGAACCAAGAACCCCAGTTGACTCGGAACACCATTGACCGTCGCTCCAGCATGGGCAAGGGAGGGTGATTGGGCGAGGAAATCAGCAGGAAAATTGAGCACCGGCTTGGACACACTGTTTAAAAACGCAATCTGCTCAGGCGTGAGTGTGAGATCTAGAGCCTTGAGATTTGCGTCGAGTTGCTTCATGGTTCGGGCACCGATGATGACAGAACTTACCCCCGGTTGGGTCTTCAGCCATGCAAGAGCCACAGTAGAAGCATCCCTATTGCACTCCGTTGCAATTTTGACGACCGCATCGATGATGTCGTACTGCCTCTCTGTGAGTTCTCCGATGAATGCAGCCCGTGCCCCCTGCATCTTCGCGCCGTTGGCCCGCGTGTACTTGCCCGTCAAAGCGCCGCTTTTCAGCGGTGCCCAGGGCAGAACGCCGAGACCCAATTCTTCCGCCACAGGAATCAGTTCTCCTTCTACGGTTCGTTGCATCAGCGAGTACTCAATCTGCAGCGCGATCAGGGGATTCCAGCCGCGGAACTGAGCTATCGTCTGCGCCTGTGCGACCTTCCACGCCGGAGCGTCGGAGAAGCCGACGTAACGTACCTTGCCCGACTTAACCAGATCCTGTAACGCGCTCATCGTCTCCTCGATGGGCGTGAAGCGGTCCCACATATGCAGGTAGTAGAGGTCGATGTAGTCGGTCTGCAAGCGTCGCAGCGATTCTTCGCACTGCGCGATGATGGCCTTCCTTCCCGCGCCACCGCCGTTAGGATCGCTGGCGAAAAGGTTCATGAAGAATTTGGTCGCGATTACCGTACGGTCGCGCTTGCCTTTGTTCTGCTGGAAAAAGTCCCCGATGATCTTTTCGGAGTGCCCAGACATATAGGCGTTGGCCGTATCGATGAAGTTCCCACCCTGTTCCAGGTAGTGCGCAAGGATTGCTTCGGAGTCTTTCACACTCGATCCAAGGTCATGGCCAAGGTCTTCTCCGAAGGTCATGGCTCCAAGGCAGAAGGGACTAACGCGAAGACCGGACCGGCCCAGTGTGAGATATGAATTTAGTGGCATAGCTGTCGCTCCTTTAGGGTTGACATGAGAGCCGAACCATTTGATAGTTGAGGGTAAGCTCGCATAGGATATTATTTGAGTATACCCTCGCATAAGTCAAGCGCCAAAAAAACACGCTCTGTTCACGCGCCGCAACGATCCAACGGCAAATTGCGGGTGGCCGCCATCTTGGAAGCGGCCGCAGCTGTCATTGCTGAGAAAGGGTACGAAGCCGCGACCATGGCCGAAATCGCCGCCCGCTCCGGCACCCAGATCGGCTCGCTTTACCGCTTCTTTCCGAACAAGCAGAGTCTTGGGGACACGATAATCGTGAGCGCCCGCGAAAACCTCGAGGTCGTGTTCGATAATTTTGATGCCGGCGTTAAGGCCCTATCCATTCGCGCTCTGGCCGACAATCTGCCAGCTCTGCTCTTGGAGCAGGTGTTCACCAAGCCCGCCCTTCTGAAACTTCTCGACGCCAGCGAGGATTGGTCGGTTAAACGGGAGGAATTCCGGATCGCGGTGGTGCGGCGCATCGCCAAAACGCTCACGATCTACCGCTCAAACCTGCCTAAGAAGTCCGCTGAACATATAGCTCTCGTCGTTCTGGCCAACACGAAGGCGATGGTCACGCACCAGAAATTGCCAGATTTCGCGCTTCGCACCTTGGAGGAGTTTCGCGACATGACCCGGCTCTATCTGCAAAGCAGATTGGGGTCATCCATGTCCGTAAAAAAAGACATCTCGTCGTGAACATCGCCGTGACCGCGTGGTCGCCACTCGCCTTCCACCAATTCCGGCCATGACACCGGAAACTCCAGCCCAACTCAATCCACAATTAACTGCCCTTTAGTGGTCATTCCTTGCAACGCCTCCCTCAAATCCGCCTTTCAGTTTCAGCGACTTAGAGCCAAGACAACTAATCCACAAAATCTGGACTGGACCTTCACACCTACTCCGCCGTCGGTCGGTACCTTACAGCCCGACCTGCAGCACTCTAATCGGCTGTAGGCCGCCGGATTTTCCACAAAACCGGCGAATCACCAAATTAAGGAGATTTGTAAATGAAAGTGTCAATGGCCTATATCGCGGGAACAGCCATGGTTCTGACCATGGCGTCCACTTGTCCTGCGCAGCAATACAAGCAAACGAATCTAGTTTCGAATACCTCGGGCGATGCTCCTGTCACGGATCCTCAACTTATCAACGCCTGGGGGCTATCCCGCGCGTCAGGAAGTCCTTGGTGGGTTTCTGACAACGCGACTGGTGTCAGTACGCTCTACAACGGCGCTGGCGCCAAGCAATCTCTGATCGTCACCATCCCGCCGGCAGATCCAACCAACAAGAAAACGCCGCTGGGTTCCCCAACGGGCACCATCTCCAACGGCAGCCAAACCGATTTCCTGCTCGCTCCGGGAAAACCAGCAGCATTCCTCTTTTGCACCGCTGATGGGACGATCGCTGGTTGGAATCCAACCGTGGCACTCGCGCAGGGAGCCACCCCGCCTTCAACGCTTGCCGTGACTGTGGTCAAAACCACCGACGGTTCTGCATTCACCGGCCTCACGAGCGCCTTCATCAATGGCAAAGCCTATCTTTACGTAGCCAATTTCATCAAGGGCCGCGTGGACGTCTACGACAACACTTTCAAACCCGTGAATATGTCCGAAAATTACGCCAACACGGATGCTTCGGAGGACCAAGAACACTCCCATGCAGGACCTTTCGTTGATGAAAGGCTGCCGCGCAATTATGTGCCCTACAACGTACAAGCCATTGGCGACGATATCGTCGTCACTTACGCGCTCCACGAGGAAGGTGCGCAGTTTGAAAGCGACGGCCCCGGCCTCGGTTATGTGGACATTTATACTTCCACGGGATTTCTCTTGCGGCGTCTCGAACACGGCGATTGGCTAAACGCTCCGTGGGGCATCGCTCTTGCTCCGCTTGATTTCGGACGCTTCAGCCACGACCTGCTCATCGGGCAATTCGCCGGTGGCGGTGATACTCAATCGAGTGGCTTCGTTGCCGCCTACGATTTGGCCACTGGAAGACTTGATGGACTGTTGCAGGATGCCACCGGAAAGCCTCTGGCCATCAATGGCATCTGGGCCATCAGCCCCGGAAACGTCAGCCCAAGCAACAGCGACGCCGCAGCCGCGCCCGCCTCACAGCTGTACTTCACGGCCGGTCCGAATCACGGCACCAACGGGTTGTTTGGCTATTTGACCGCTGTATCCACACAGTTGACCGAAGGAAACGACCAGTAGCCCACAGCAAAGTCATGATGCTTTCGGTGTGGAGTGTGCCAAACGCAATCCGCGCACATTCCACCCCACATGGCTTAGTCGCCTCCGCACGTTTATCGCTCAGAAAATCTCCGCGAAAATTGTTCACATCACCTGAGGTGATGGCACAAGTTCTCACCACTGTCTTAGTCTGTCGTCGCCATATTCCTGCGCACACAGAATCGCACGCCAAACTAAGGTGATTTCCCGGCTTGACACATCCATAACTCATGGGTTATGAATTGCCCATGCTGGCCACTTCCGCTCAAGTCTTCACCGCACTCGCCGACCCCACACGCCGCGCCCTCTTCGAGCGCCTCAGCCGTGAAGGCGAATTGACCGTCCGCCTCTTGACCGACAACTCTGGCGTTTCGCAGCCTGCAGTCTCCAAACATCTGGGAGTGCTCAAGCACGCGGGCCTCGTGCGCGCCAGGCACAAGGGCCGCCAGACTCACTACACCGCTCACCCGCGAGGGCTGGCACCATTGATCGACTGGATGACTTACTACAGCCGCTTCTGGCACGACCGCTTTGACCGCCTCGAAGACTTACTCAAAAGGATGGACCAATGACTACTGCCGCTACGCACACAGTTGTGATCGAAAAAGAATTCCCTCACCCGCCCGAAAGAGTCTGGCGCGCCCTCACACAAGGCTCGCTGATTAAAGAATGGCTCATGGACAACGACTTCCAGCCTGTCGTGGGCCACAAGTTTAGTTTCCGCTCCACACCGGTGCCCAACTGGGACGGCGTAATCCATTCCGAAGTCCTGATCGTCGAGCCCAACAAGAAGCTCTCCTATACCTGGGCTACGTTAGGGCTCGAGAGCCTCGTCTCGTGGACGTTGGCCCCAACAAGCACCGGAACGCTTCTGCGCATGGAGCACTCTGGCTTTGCTTCCGACCAAGATGCCGCCTACAAGGGCGCGACTTACGGCTGGCGGAACTTCATCGGTGGCCTGGAAAAAGTTGTCGCCGGGCTGCAATAACCTCCGCATCGAAAGGAGACTTGATCATGAGTGTAGACGTCAACAAGCGTTGGATTTTTCGCTGGATCCACATCA
>DASXLU010000004.1:0-9673 GCA_036496065.1 Candidatus Acidiferrum sp. | reverse complement strand
GTCTTTTTATTTAGGTAGGAGACTAGTTTCTGGGCGGAGGGTGGGACGGGGACTGCGCCCTTGAAGACGATGTCCTGGGCAGTGATGGTCTTTTTGTAAAGGCTCTGGTTGGCGCCATTGTCGGGACGGACGGTCGAGCCTGCAAGCGAGATTCCGGCGAACAATCCGCGCGCGCGAGAATAGGAAAGAATTTCGGCGCGCATGGTGACATCGGTGGAAGCTTCAGCGTTGCGACCCTTGGGACCGGCGGCAGCGGAAGCATCGGCGCCAAGTTTCACTTTGCTTTTGAGAATGGAGTGGGCGCCGCGGCCGTTCATAACGAGAAGGACGAAGTCCGTGGCTTGGCCACCGATCTGGAATCCGAAGCTGCCGCCTTCGAGGGCCATCATGGTGGGAGCGCTCCAAGGACCGTTGAAGGCTTCGCCGGTGCGGCAGGTCATGGCGCCACGGCCGTAGCTGGCACCAAAAACGAAGGCGGCTTTGACGACGGAGGGATAGACAATGATGCAATCGGCTTTGTCGATCAGGTCTTGGGGGATATCGTCAGGAATGTCCATGATCTCTTGAATGACGGTGCCGCAATTTTCGAGGCGCTCTTTTTCCTTGTGGTCGTCGGCCTGAAGGGGCAAGGCGAGGAGCGCGAGGGAGAGAATAAAGGGGACAATCTTTTTCATGCGTATTCACCTTCGATCATAGAGTTGGTGCCGAGTTCGGATACTTAGCGTTACAGGCGGCGGACTGAGCGGAAGGCGCGCACCGTGAGGTGATGTGCCAAGCTCCTGAGCCGAAGAGAGTGCCGGAAAGGAGCCGCATCAGGCTTTCGAATATACTTTCAGAACGTGGAAATTGCCAATAGAGGATTTATGAAGAAAGGAAAAATAGCGGCGCTTGCGGTATGGCTGGCGGTGACTTGTTGTGGGTTGGCTGGCGAAGCGGAGGCGCGTCCACAGGCGGCGCAAAGTACAGAAGGCGCGACTGAGAAGAAGATGGAGAGCGCAGTAGCGACAAGTTCCGCGGCAGCGACGGAGCGATTTGGGCGGCGCGTTGAGGAATTGTTGGCAAAAGATCCGGTGCGGCGCGGCGAGTGGGGGCTGAAGGTTGTGGATGCAGCGACCGGCGAGACGCTGTATGAGATGAATGCAGACAAGTATTTCGTTCCGGCATCGAACATGAAGTTGCTGACGACGGCGCTGGCTTTGGACAAGCTGGGCGTGGATTATCGCTTCCGGACGACCGTAGAGACCGACGGAAAGCTGGAAGCGAATGGCGTGCTAGCGGGCGATTTGATTCTGGTGGGGCGGGGCGATCCCAATCTTTCGAATCGCAAATTCCCTTTCGATACCAAGGAAGAGTTTGATGGCGAGCCGGAAAAAGTGTTGAGCGAGTTGGCCGACGTGGTGGTGGCGCGCGGAGTGAAGGAGATTCGCGGGGACATTGTGGGAGATGACAGTTATTTCCCGCGGGAGCGCTATCCCGACGGCTGGGAAATCGACGACATGGTGTGGGAGTATGGCGCGGCGATTTCGGCAATCGTGGTGAACGACAATACGGTGACGTTGACGCTGACTCCGGGAGAAAAGGCGGGCGAACCGGTGACGGATTCGGTGGAACCAGCGACGCCAGAGTTCACGGTGAAGAACGCGGTGGTGACGTCGGGCGCGGGAATCAAAGCGGATTTGCGATTGACGCGCGATCCTGGTGGAGATGCGGTGGTGGTGACGGGGACGATGCCGGCGCGAGGATCAGCGCGAAAGCTGGTGCTGGCGATTCAAGAGCCGGCACAACATGCGGCGACTCTATTGGGGAAATTACTGGCGGACCGCGGAGTGAAATTTCACGGGAAGATTCGCGCGATGCACGATCCGGATCCTGCGGCGGGGGCGCGAACGGTGTTGGCGGAACATTTGTCGCTGCGTTTGGGGGATACGGTAAAGCTGGTAAACAAGATCAGCCAGAATCTGCACACGGAAGTGCTGCTGCGGACGGCGGCGCGGCAGTTGGGAACGTGGGCGACTCCGGAGGACCTGGCGAAATTTCCGGAAGAATTTTATTTGCGGGCGGGGATACCGGATGGAGATGTGGTGCAGACGGATGGATCAGGATTGTCGCGGCACGATATGGTGACACCGCGCGCGTTTGTGGATTTGTTGGAGTTTGCGCAGAAGCAGGCGTGGTTTCAGGCGTATTACGCGTCGTTGCCGGTGGCCGGGGCGGATGGGACTTTGAATGAGAGGATGAAGAATTCGGTGATGACGGGAAAGGTGCATGCGAAGACCGGGTCGGTGACGCATGTGCGGACGCTGTCGGGATATGCGGAGACGGTGGGAGGGCGGAGGTTGATATTTTCGTTTATGGCGAATAATCAGAATGGGAAGGGGCATGAGACGCATGATGCGTTGGATGGATTGTGTCTGGCGATGATTGAGGAGTTTGATCTGGGGAGGTAGGGGAGAAAGTCTTTCACCACAGAGGGCACAGAGAGCACGGAGAAAACGACGGCAAGAAGGGACAGAAAAGGCAACCGCAAAGGCTTTAACGCAGAGGGCGCAGAGACGCAGAGTACGCGGAGAAAAGATGGAGTGGCGGGTGGCGATGAGTGATGAGCGGATAATTACGGTGTTTGGGAGTTCGCGGCCGAAGGAGGAGGATGCGGATTATGTGGAGGCGCGGGAGTTAGGGAGATTGTTGGCGGATCGCGGGTTTGCGATTTGTAGTGGAGGATATGGCGGAGTGATGGAGGCGGTGTCGCGCGGGGCTAAGGAGGCGGGTGGAAAGACGTATGGAGTGACGGCGGAATTTTTTGAGGCCAAGGCGAACGAGTGGATTGATGTGGAAGTGCGAGTAAAGACGTGGGAAGAGCGGCTGTTTGAGTTGATACGGCTGGCGGATGGATTTGTGGCGTGCAAGGGCGGGACGGGAACGCTGGTGGAATTGGCGGTGGTGTGGGAGATGCTGAACAAGTCGGTGATGGCGGCGAAACCGTTCATGGTGCTGGGGGATTTCTGGATGCCGATATTGGCGCGAGTGCGGGAAGTGGAGCAGGGGCCGAGGCCGTCGACGGAAGCGCCCAAGTGGGGCGAGGCGAAGGGAAACCTAGTACATACGGCGGGGACAGCGGAAGAGGTGGCACGATATTTTTTGAAGGAATTTCGGAGGGTGAATTAGTTAGGGCAGAAAAACCAAGAGCAAAGGCGAAAGATTTAACGCAGAGGGCACAGAGGAAGGTCGCGGAGAGTTTTGGAATGGGCTGAAACACGACCCTAAGAGCACAGTCAGGAGTGACTGTGCCACGAGTGGAGAGGGATGTCGAGGACGGCGCAGGAGGTGTTGGAGTTTGACAAGCTGCGGGAATTGCTGCGGCTGAGAACTACGTGTGCGCCGGGGCGACGATTTGTGGGAGCGCTGGAGCCCGGGCGGGATCGAGTTGCGCTGGAAGGCGTGTTTGCGTTAATTCGCGAGGCACGGGAATGGTTGCGGGCGACGCGCGAACTGGGATTTGGTGCGCTGGCTGATCCGGAAGGATGGCTGGCGCGGTTGGAAGGCCCGGGAATGGTTCTGGAGGCGTCGGAATTTCTGGATGCGGGATCGTTGCTGGAGACGACGACGTGGCTGCGGCAACAGTTTCGGGAGGAAGCAGCGAAATTTCCGCTGCTGGCGGAACGATGCGCGGGGCTGGCGGACTTTCGCGAGCTGCAAGCGGCGATCAAGCGATGCGTGCTGCCGAATGGAGAGATTAGCGACGATGCGTCGAGCACGTTGCGGCGGATTCGCGTGAGCCAGGTGCAGACACGAGACGCTCTGCAGAAAACGCTGAAGCAGATTTTACGGTCGCGCCAGGCGGAGGCTGGAGAGGATTACGTCACGCTGAGGAACGAACGTTTTGTTATTCCAGTACGGTCGGAGCATCGGCGAAGTGTGCCGGGCGTGGTGCATGGGGCGAGCGCGACGGGGCAGACCGTGTTCGTGGAACCATTTGAGACGGTGGAGACGAACAATCAGTTGGTGCAGCTTGCGGAAGATGAAGCGACAGAAATTTTCCGGATACTGAAGGAGTTGACGGAGAGACTGCAAGCGCTGCGCGGACCTTTGGTGGCGGCTGCGGAAACGATTGCGGAACTGGACAGCGTGTTTGCTCGCGCACGATTCGCGAGGGATTTCGATGCGTGCGTGCCGGAATTTTCGGAGACGACGGAATTGCGGCTGGACGCGGCGCGGCATCCGGTGCTGGAAGATAAGCTGCGGCGAGAAAATCGCGCGATTGTGCCGATGTCGCTGGCGCTGGGCGGAGAAGAACGGTTGCTGGTGATCAGCGGACCGAATACTGGCGGAAAAACGGTGGCATTGAAGACCACGGGATTGGCGGCGTTGGCGGCACAATCGGGAATACCTGTGGCGGCGCAGAGTGCGGTGTTGCCGCTGTTCGACAAGGTGCTGGTGGATATTGGCGATGAGCAATCGATCGCCGCGGACCTGTCGACATTTTCGGCGCATATGCTGAACTTGAAGGCGATGCTGGCCGAGGCTACGCCACAGTCGCTGGTGCTGGCCGACGAAATGGGTACGGGGACGGCACCGGAAGAGGGAGCGGCGCTGGCGGTGGCGCTACTGGATGCGTTCCACAAGAAAAATTGTATTGTGCTGGCGACGACGCATCATGACCGGCTGAAGACGTACGCGTCGACGACGCCGGGCGTGGTGAATGCGGCGGTGGAGTTTGACGATGTGAATTTGCGGCCGACGTACCGGCTGATGGTGGGCGTGCCGGGCGGGTCGAGCGGAATTGCGATTGCAAAGCGGCTGGGCTTGTCGGAAGAAATTATTGAGCACGCGCGCTCGTTGATGACGCCGGAAGCGCACGAGGCGGCGGACCTGATTGCGTATTTGCATCATAGCCGCGATGAACTGGATCGTTTGCGCGAGCAGATGGCGGCGGAGCGGCGCGAACTGGAAGAAGAGCGGCAGAAATTGCGCGCGGAATGGGTGGAGCGGCAGAAGCAGCGGATCGCGGAACTGGAGCAGAAGTTCGCGGAGATGCAGAAGCGGTTCGAGGAAAATGTAGGGCGCGTTGTGGAGGGGGTGAAGGAACGCGAGCTGCGCGCGTCGGTGGAGAAGACGGCGCGGCGGAAAATGCAGGATGTGCGCGGCGAGGCGAAGGAAGAGTTGAATGCGGCGGTGGTGCAGACGATTTCGGAATCGCAGCAGGACTTGGGGATACGGGTGGAGACGGGCGCGGCGGTGCCCGCGGCGGCATTGCAGCCGGGAGTGAAGATTCGCGTGCGCGGGTTCAGCAAGCCGGTGATTTTACGGCGGGTGGAAGGGTCGTCGGCGGAGATAGAGGCGGGACCGTTGCGAATGAAGGTGGCGGTGGAGGAGATTGTGGGGGTAGAGGGTGGAGCGGGCAAGACGGTGGGGGCGCCGTCGCGGCGGGAGAATATTACGGTGACGTCGGCGGGTGGAGAGGGCGCGACGAGCGACGAGATCAATGTGATTGGGATGACGGTGGAGCAGGCGAGCGAGTTGGTTGATAAATTTTTGGATGATGCGGCGTTGGCGCATCGGAGCCGGGTGCGGATTATTCATGGGCATGGGACCGGGGCGCTGCGTAAGGGGCTTGGAGAATTTTTGAAGGGGCATCCGTTGGTGGAGAGGGCGGCGTTTGAGACGGAGGAGCATGGGGGGAAGGCGATTACGGTGGTGGAGTTGAATAAGTAGGGAAACTGCGGTTCACCACAGAGGGCACGGAGAGCACAGAGGAACCCAAGAGCACAGCCAGGAATGGCTGTGCCACAGTGGCTCGGGAACAAAGGCAGGAATGGCGGAAGCGGGATCATTTGCGGATCGGGTGAAGCAGCAGGCGGACATTGTTCGCGTGGTGGGCGAATATGTGCGGCTGAAGAAGAGCGGGCAGAATTTTACGGGGCTGTGCCCGTTTCATGGGGAAAAGACGCCGTCGTTTGCGGTGCATCCGGTGAAGCAGATTTTTCATTGTTTTGGGTGCGGCAAGGGCGGGGATGTTTTTACGTTTGTGATAGAGATGGAGAAGTGCGAGTTCCCGGAAGCGATCAAGATTGTGGCGGAGAAGTGCGGCATCGCGATACCGCGGCCGAAGGAGCGTTCGCCGGAAGAACGAAGAGAGAATCAGGCTCGCTCGGCGTTGATAGACATTCACCGGGATGCGCAGGGTTTTTTTTCGCGGCAACTGGAATCGACGGCGGAGGGCCGGGCGGCGCGAGCGTATCTGGAAGATCGCGGGCTGAACGCCGAGACGATTGCGAAGTACGGGATTGGGTACGCGCCGAATGGTGGCGATATTCTGCTGCGCGCGTTGAAGCCGAAGTATGCGGAAAAGTTGCTGGTGGAATCAGGACTGATTTCGCGCGATGGAAGTGGCAGGCTGTTCGACCGGTTCCGGCGGCGGATTACGTTTCCGATTGCTAACGATTCGGGAAAGATTGTGGCGTTTGGCTGCCGCGCCTTGGGAGATGACCAGCCGAAGTATCTGAATTCGCCAGAGACGCCGATTTATTCGAAGAGCAATTTGCTGTATCACATGGATCGCGCGAAAGAGGGAATCCGCCGGCAGGACTTCGCGGTGCTGGTGGAAGGGTACATGGATGCGATCGCGGTAGCGCGCGCGGGCATCAGCAACGTGGTGGCAAGTTGCGGAACGAGTTTGGCGGAGCCGCAGATCAAGTTGCTGGGGCGGTTCACGAAACGAATCATCGTAAATTATGACCCGGACGTGGCGGGACAGGCGGCTACGGAACGGTCGCTGGTGCTACTGCTGGAGCAGGATTTTGAGGTGCGCGTGCTGGCGCTGCCGTCGATTGGCGAGAAGAAGGCCGATCCGGACCTTTATATACGTGAGAAAGGCGCGGAGGCATACATCAAGGCGTTGAAGGACGCGCCGCCGTATGTCGATTACCTGATTGCGCGAGCGCGGCAGATGGATTTGACCAGCGGCGAAGGGAAAGTGCGGGCGCTGAATTTTCTGTTGCCGTACCTGCAGAAGATTCCGAACCGGTTGTTGCGCTCGGAGTGGGCTACGCGGATTTCGCAGCAATTGCGGATTGACGAGCCGGTGCTGCGGGCGGAATTGAGCAAGGCGGCGGCGGAACGTCGCGATCAGATCAAGACGCGTCCGGAACTGGTGGGCAAGGCGGCGAAACCGATCGAGCGGCGAATGATTCGCATGTTGATGGAGGCGGAAGGATTCCGTAAGGAGTTGGCGCAGCGGTTGCAGGAAGGGCGGCTGTATGAAGGGCTGGAGACGGAAAAGATTTTTGCGGCGCTGATTGTGGCGGGTATGTCGGGGCAAGAGATGCAGGCGACGGAGATTGGGTCGGTGCTGGAGGATCGGGACCGGCGGATGTTCTTTGAGATTTTGTTTGAGCCGATGCAGGAGGCGAGTTGGGAGGAAGCGGAGAGTTGTCTGGAGGCGCTGAAGAAGCGGCGGGTGGAGCAGGAGTTGGCGAACGTGCAGAGAAATATTGAGGCGAACCCGTCGGGAGCGGCGATGAAGGAATTGTTGACGAGAAAGCAGGAGTTGTTGCGGCAGTTGACGGCGGGGGGATAGGTCTGGGTAAGGTATTGATCGAAGAGGGATTTCTCACTCCGCAGACTGCGTTCGAAATGATGGAGACGTGGTCACAGCGCCTTCGGTGACGGAAAGGCAAACCCAAGAACCCGGGTAGCAGACACCGCAACCCGGGGCACCCTCCGTGGAACATGGAGGCTCGATCTTGGAAGCGGGGGTTTGCGGTGATAGTTCGTGCACAGGATTTGGACAACGAAATAATTGACTTTACAGGAGTTAAGCAGGTAGCGTAGAAGGGTTACGCGGATAACGGATTCGCTCGTCCACGCATCTATAAGTAAGTAAAGATGCTTGGAGCCGTTACGCGGAATGGCGCACGCGAATGGCAGGCGGCAAAGCGTGGGGCAGAGGCAAAGGCGCGGCGGGCAAGCTTTCAGCGAAAAAATTGAGAGATTGCATGGGGATGCTGCGTCCTCATTGTGCCTGTTGTCGTCTGTTCACTGGGCGCAAGGCTTGAGCATCAATACAGGTATCAGGAAGCGGGAGGAGTGTTGTGGCAGCTGTGGGTCTAGAAGAAAAATATGATGCGGTACGTCAACTCATTGCCGTAGGCAAAGAGAGGGGCTACCTGCTGTATGACGAAGTGAACGACTCGCTTCCGGCAGAAGTGCATTCTTCGGAAGAGATCGACGATCTTCTGACTACATTCGAGCGAAACGGAATCGAGATTTACGAGGATCAGGCGTCGGCAAAGGCCGCGCGTGCGGTGGAAGTGTCGGTGGACCACGGCGACCGGGATGCGGTGGCGAAGGACGACGGGCACGCGGAAGAAGCAAGCGGCAGCGGAAGCGATCTGGATCTGACACCGGGCTCGCTGGAAAAGACCAACGATCCGGTAAGAATGTACCTGCGGGAAATGGGCACGGTACCGTTGCTGACGCGCGAGGGCGAAGTAACCATCGCCAAGCGCATCGAGCGCGGACAACTGGTGGTGATGAAGGCGATCACGCGGTCGCCGATCGTGATCAAGGAATTGATCGCGGTGGGAGACGATTTGCGCAAGGGCGCGCGGTCGATCAAGGAAATCGTACAGTTTGACGATGAAGAGTTGACCGAAGAGAAGATCGCCAACAAGACCAAGCAGACGCTGAAGTACATCGAGAAGATTGCGAAGTTGTACGACCAGGCGTTGAAGCAGGCCGTGAAGCTGGACAAGACGCCGAAGGCCAAGAAGAGGCCGTACATCCATGCGAAGTGGGCGGTAGCGCGCACGCGTATCGAGATTTCGCTGGAAATTCGCGGCATCGATTTCAACCCGTTCGAAAAGAAGCGGCTGATCGACAAGATGCGCGGCACCGTGGAGCGCTTGCAGTCGTTGGAGCGCGAAGCGGGCCGGCTGGAACGCCGCGCGGATGTATCAAAGGGCGAGAACCAGGCCGAGGCGAAGCGGGAACTGCGTACGCGGCGGTCGGAACTCAAGGATATCGAGGAAGCTAGCGAAGTTGGGCTGATGGAATTGAAGCGCACGCTGACGATCATCCATCGCGGCGAAGCGGAAGCGGAACAAGCGAAGAAAGAGTTGATCGAAGCCAACTTGCGGTTGGTGGTATCGATTGCGAAGAAATATACCAACCGCGGATTGCAATTCCTGGACCTGATTCAGGAAGGTAACATCGGTTTGATGAAGGCCGTGGACAAGTTTGAATGGCGCCGCGGCTATAAATTTTCGACGTATGCAACGTGGTGGATTCGCCAGGCGATCACGCGCGCGATTGCGGACCAGGCACGCACGATCCGTATTCCAGTACACATGATCGAAACGATCAACAAGCTGGTGCGGACCAGCCGTCAACTGGTGCAGGAATTGGGCCGCGAGCCGACCAGCGAAGAAATCGCCAAGCGCATGGACAGTCCCGTGTCCAAGGTGCGGAAGATTCTGAAGATTGCACAGGAACCGATTTCGCTGGAAACGCCGATTGGCGAAGAAGAAGATTCGCATCTTGGGGACTTCATCGAAGATAAGGCCGTGGTGTCGCCTTCGGACGCTGTGATCAATTTGAATCTGAAGGAACAGACGTCGTCGGTGTTGAAGACGTTGACGCCGCGCGAAGAGAAGGTCATCAAGATGCGGTTTGG
>DASXLU010000003.1:0-5427 GCA_036496065.1 Candidatus Acidiferrum sp. | reverse complement strand
TAAGCGAGAACGGTTGACGGCGCCGTCACGGGTGAGTTGTGAATTAACAAATGAGAGCACATCGCTAACCGATGCCGCTCGCTGTTGGAGAAATCGCAGTCGCGTGTCGGTGTGGAAGGCTTTGCGATCTGGTTCTGCGTCAAGCACGATGCCTCCGGCTAGAGTGACTTGTTCGGACCAGTCTCGCAGGATAAATCTTTCGCCGGCTAAAGCAAACACCGGAGAATCGAAACGAAGCTGACCAAGACCTCGTGTGCCCGCAACCAATTGTTCGCAGTCAGCCAGATGCAGCCGAGCGGGAACGTTTGCACTATGACAGTGCCAGCGAATAAGAGCACCACCTTTAAGTGTGCGCACTGGACCGTACTTGTCGGCTGTCAGACGTGCGCTTCGGTCCAATAACACGTCCAAGGTGGAACTCGGCCCTCCAAGATCGGCGGTTGTGACCACACTGCCACGCTTGATTCCTTTCTTGAAGTCGCCGGAAATTACGAGATCGGGCAGATTCAGAGCCGTCCGCGTCCCCGGGCCGCTGAGGTCGACATGAGAACCGTATGATTGAATCGTTCGTATGCGAGTAGTTTGGCCCAAGGGCCAAACTACCACTTCCTGGCCTCGCCGGAGAGGGCCGCCGGTAAGCGTCCCGGTAACCACCGTTCCTATTCCACGCAAAGTGAACGCGCGATCTATCGGTAGACGCGGCTTGCCGATATCCGGTTGCGGGGGCACGTCCTGCAAGACAAGGCCAAGCGTACTCCTCAATTCCTCAATTCCCCGACCGGTGACAATTGACGTCTTTACGATTGGCGCGCTTGCGAATGGGGTGCCCCGAAGTTTCTCGTAAATTTGAGCAACGATCGCATCGGAAAATTTTACCATGTCCGTCTTCGTGATCGCCAGAACCGCTCGGGTAACGCCCAGATAAGTGATGATCTGCAGGTGTTCTTCGGTCTGTGGCATCCAACCATCGTCTGCCGCGATGGCGAAAAGCACTAGGTCAATTGATCCAACACCTGACACCATGTTTTTCACCAGATCCCCGTGGCCGGGAACGTCTACGATTCCAAGATCGAGGATGCATGACGGATCACGCGGAGCGCGAAGTTTAAGGTGCGCGAAGCCGAGATCTAAAGTCATGCCTCTCGCTTTTTCTTCCGGCAGCCGGTCCGGATCGGTGCCTGTCAGCGCCTTGACCAAAGAACTCTTGCCATGGTCAACGTGACCCGCGGTGGCGAGGATGAAATGCTTTTCGTTCAAAACGCGGTGCTCAGCTTTTCGTAAGGTGCGGGGATCGCAGTGCGAAGAACACGCACGAGTTCTTCGTCCTGTCGTGGGAAGATGGTGCGCAGGTCAAGCTTGAATTTCCCTCCTACGATGTAACCGAGAACCGGAGGCGCGGCGTGGCGCAGTCGTGCTGCGAGATCATTCAACGTTGAATTTTTTAACGTCAAATCGATTGTGACCGACGGAATAATCGCGCGCGGCAATGTACCGCCGCCGACCTGTGCTTTGCCTTCACCAACACTGGCGCGCACTGGCAGATCGCGGAGCTGCGCAAGCAATTGTTCGGCGCGGAGTCGCAACTCGCCATTTGAAAGCTGCATCATCTCAAGCGCAGGCACAGCCGTCGTTTTTCCAGCGAGGTAGAAATCGAGCGTTGCCTGCAGCGCCGTCAGAATAAGCTTGTCGCAACGCAGCGCACGAAAGAAGGGCTCGCGTTTCAGTGCCGCAATGTAGCGCGTTTTGCCCGCGATGATTCCCGCTTGCGGTCCACCGAGCAATTTATCGCCGCTGAAGCAGACAAGATCGACCCCGCATTTCAGCGTTTCCCTAGGTGTCGGCTCGTGTTCGATGGGAGCGAGCTTTTCTGTCGGCACAATTGCGCCGCTGCCGAGATCTTCGATAAGGACAAGGCGCTTGGCGCGCGCGAGCTTCGCAATCGCTTCAGTAGCTGGCGATTCGACGAATCCACCCATAAAAAAGTTGCTGCGATGCACTTTCAGAATCATCGCAGTTTCCGGCCCGATCGCATTCGCGTAGTCCTGCAGCGATGTCTTGTTAGTTGTTCCGACTTCGCTCAGCTTGGCGCCACTCGCCTGCAGAATCTCCGGAATCCGAAATCCGCCGCCGATCTGCACCAGCTCGCCGCGCGAGATGATCACATGCGGCTTCTTTGCCGTGAAGTGCCTCAGGATCAGCACCAGCGCCGCGGCGCAGTTGTTCACGACGGTTGCTGCTTCCCCGCCGCAGAGCAGCGCAAGATTGTGCTCTAAATAAGCCGCGCGGCTTCCACGCTCCCCAGCGTTCAAGTCGTATTCGAGATTGTTGTAGCTTTGTGCGATCGCACTTAGGGATTCGACAATTGCCGCACCGAGCGGCGCCCGCCCAAAGTTCGTGTGAAGGATAATTCCGGTGCCGTTGATGACGGGCTGAATTCGTTGAAGTCGAAGCGAATGAAGCGCGGCGCGTATTCGAGCGACCAGGGCATCAAAGTCAGGAATCCGGTCTTCTGATTTCAAGGCCGCTAACTCCCGTCTGATTAACGAAAGAACGGTCGGACGCGGCACATCTGTTTCTCCAACCGCTTGGAGAAGCTTTTCGACTGCAGGGATGGCACGCAAGTATGCTTGTCTCATCGGGTCACCCGAATTATTGGGCTCTTGGAACGAACGATTCGACCGATGACGGCGGCGCACGGTGTGCGAAATTGTTTTAAGATTTCCAAAACCGCCTTCAGCCGGTCCGGCGGCACGCATAAAAGAAGGCCGCCGCTAGTTTGGGCATCAGTTAGCAAAGCTTTTTGGTTATCATCCACGCTGTCCCATTCGACAAAGCGGTTTGCGGTATTCAAGTTTTCACGGCTTCCCCCAGGAACGCAGTCCTGCTCTATGAGCTGAAAAATCTCTTTGCCGATAACTGGCACGCGATCAGGAAAAATTTCCGCTCCCGCATTGCTTGCACGGCACATCGAACCGAGATGGCCAAGGAGGCCGAAGCCGGTGATATCCGTGGCCGAACGGACAAGGCCTCGCTCGCCCAACTCTGCGCCAACGGTGTTGAGCCGGCGCATCAGAAGAACTGCTTTCTTCGCAAGATCCGCGGAAGCCAGGTTGCGTTTGATGCCAGTCGTCGCGATGCCTGTGCCAAGCGGCTTAGTAAGCACCAATACATCGGCCGGCTTGGCAGCGGCGTTGGTGATCATGCGCTTCGGTGAAACCATCCCTAGCACCGAGAGTCCGTAAACAGGTTCGGGATTCTGGATCGTGTGACCACCGACGACAACACACCCAGCCTCCATGACTTTGGCCGCACCACCCCGGAGAATTGCCCGAACGATATTTGGTGGAACAAGATCTCTCGGCATTGCCAATAGGTTCAAGGCGGTCAAAGGCCGTGCGCCCATCGCATAGATATCCGAGAGCGCGTTAGCTGCCGCGATTTGTCCATAAACGAATGGGTCGTCAACGATAGGCGTGAAGAAATCTACCGTCTGCACAATCGCGCGATTCTTACCGATGCGATACACAGCGGCATCATCGGCAGTAGCAGCACCGACAAGTAGATTCGGATCGCGAACCTTGGGTAATTGACGCAGGACCTGCGTCAGCGCCTTTTGGCTAAGTTTCGAAGCTCAACCGGCACATGATGAAAGCGAGGTCAACTTCAAGATTTGCTCGCGTGTCATTATGATCACCTCCTTCGAATGTTTCAGTTTCTGTAAGATTTAACCGGTCGTTGCCGATCAGTGCTAAATTAAGAGGCTATCCTTCATCGACATCAACGCCAGCGATTTAACTCAAATGAGACTGGCTGTCTTTATTTAATTCCAGCCAAAAGAGCCGGAGAGGGTAGGAATCGAACCTACCTCGATCCGATAAACGAACCGTCAACGGTTTTGAAGACCGTGGGGGCCACCAGACACCCATCACTCTCCAGGAAATCAGGTAACGCGAACGATAGCGGTTCATCGACCAATTGTCAGATGCCTCCACGTTAGAATCCGCCACCCACGAGACTCCTTAGGAAGGGATATGTCTCCGCGGAAGAATTGGGACGGAATGTGACTCTTATCTTTGACGCGCACGATGCAATTCTATGAAAACATGGTCCATTACAGCTCTCTTTCTCGCCTGGGCCATAACCCAAGCAGCCACTGCTTCGGAAACGTACTCGATCAACCCGATAAACTCTTTTGTGCTATTCAAGATTCGTTTTTTGTGGGCCAGCAACATTAATGGTTGTTTCTGCGGAGGGGTTTCTGGAAGGGTGTCATTTGATCCAGACGCTCCAGAAAAATCGACTGTTGAACTCGACATCAAGACCGACACGGTAAACACCGGATTTGCTCAGCTCAACAAGGATATCAAAAGCCCGGAATTTCTGAACGTGAAACAATTTCGGCTTATCACTTTCAAAAGCAAGTCGGTCCAGAAAGTCAACAACCAACAGTACACCGTGGCTGGGGACTTGACGTTCCACGGGGTCACGAAACCGCTGACTCTTCTGGCCGACCTAACTGGCCAGGGCACAAGTCCCAAAAGTGAATTGCATACCGGAGCGGATATTCGTCTCATCATCAAGCTAAGCGAGTTTGGCGTGAACTACGGATCGCCCGTGTTAGCAGACGACGTGAGCTTGGCTATAGGCGTCCGCAAATAATTGCCCGCGTTCAGTGAACCTATCTACCTACATCCAACCTGACTAGCCCGCAAACCTCACACGCTCGGCGAGCGTATCCCACGATTGCAAGCTAGAAAGCGGAGGTTAGCGAATGTCGAAGGCTGCTCTGATTTTTCGAAGACAGCGCGGCGTCTAGCCTGCCGCTGCAAGCGGAGCTCTGACCTACGTAATAGCTCGCCGATCAGGAGTGGAAAGTCTCATAGAGTGCGCGTCCTGGAGCGAAATTCGGATCCATAAGAACGATTGCGACGGCTCCAGCAGATGTCAAAGACCGGTTAAGCGAATTTGACTGGGACACTATTCGGGTCGCTCACACGCGCTCTTTTCTCGGCAAGTTTTCTCCATTTCCACTCCAGGAGGCACCCACCGAGGGCGAAGTAGATTCGTTAGCTTGTTCATTAGCGTTTGTTAGTTAGTCGGAGAAGTTTGAAGATCCTTACACCATAAAGGGCCAGCGACATCCAAAGCTCTGTGACTTCGTGGATGGTGGGGCCGCTTGTACCCAAAGGGTCAGCCGTCGAAATGGCGACCCGGGTGCCGCACAGCGAGTCGAACGCTGCGCATTTCTCCTCCAAGGTATTCGACCCATGATGGGCCATCTCCTCGGTGCGCTTCGGAATAAATCTGGCCGAGACCTCCTCTTAAAAATGGAGTTCAATATGAGTAATTCAATCCGCAGGGCTTCTTATCCTGGCTTGGGTCATTGCACGGTATGCGGGCTGTGGAGAAAGCTGGAGATGTGGGACG
>DASXLU010000002.1:0-3449 GCA_036496065.1 Candidatus Acidiferrum sp. | reverse complement strand
GGCGCTGATGTTCGTGCCGAGCGAGACGGTGTACTACGAATTGCTGATGAGCGCCGATTCCAAGGGACAAGCGCTTGATGCGTATTGCCGGGAACGCCGCATCATGGCGGTTTCTCCCAATACGCTATATGCGCATCTTTCGGTGATCGCCATGGGACTGCGCGGCATGCAAATTGAAGAGAATGCCAAACGCCTGGGCGAGAATCTTACCGGGATGCGCAAGCAGATGGACACGTTCAGCGAATATTTCGAAAAGGTGGGCGTGCATCTGAAGAACGCGCAGCAAAGCTTTACCGAGGCGGACAAGCGCTTCGATAAAGTTTCGAACACGCTCGATACGGTGCTGAGCGCGAAGGAATCTGCGGAACCCGCGATTGAAGATGTTCAAGGGATTTTGCCGTTGCCGCCGGCAGCGGCAAAAAAGTCGGCGTGAGGGGCTGGGGACGAGCCTTCAGGGGCTAAAGCCCGTTTTTGGCGGTCCTATATGTCGCGGCTAAAGCCGCGACCCACAAAGCTTCCACCGGCCCCGTTGCCCTCACTAACAGAGAAGCCGCGACAACAAGGCTGTATCCCACGCGAATTGGGTATTCGATGCGCTGGCAAGGCAGTTCCTCAGGGGCTAAAGCCCGTTTCTCGTTATTGATATTTCATGTCGGACCTGAAGGTCCGACCCCCGGTGCCTTAGCATCAGTGGCAATAGAAAAGAAAACCCAAGACCCGGGTAGCAGAAACCGCAACCCGGGGCACCCTGCGTCTAGCTATGCGTCGCGGCCCCTCGCAGCTCGGGGTAAACCTGAAGCCGCGACCTACAAAGCCTGAGGCGGAGTTATGGGCGCGGGGCGCTTAGCGGGGTCACCAGGCGGATCGAAATTGTAAAGGTGCCGTGCGTCTTGCCTACTAATTCGAAGTGCGCCACGTTGTCTGCGCCTCCGCTTGAGACGTCACGAACGGTGGTTCCACCGGTCAGGTCGGCCACTTCTGGATCCAGATTGCGTGCTTCCAGCGTCACTTTGGAAGTGACTCCCTTCACTCGAACAGTGACCGGCCGATGTTCTCCTGGAGCGAGCGGGCCGCTATTCGCTTCCAGTCCAAGACTAAGAAAGAAAATGGTGAAAGGCGGCGAAGAGCGCTGCCCGCAGGTGACTTGCACTTGCGTTGGGCCGGGGTTCAGCTCCGCAGGTGGGATCACCGTCAGGTACGCAGGCGACGAGGCCACTACCAGCGCCGGAGAGCCGCCCATGGTCACGTGATTGGCATCCGCGTCTCCGCAGAAACCGTGTCCAAGGAGTTCGACCCGGTCTGACAGCGACGCCACGCGGGGCGCCAGCGAGACAATCTGCGTCGCGGACGGCACGTCGGCAGGAGACAGAATCGTGCTGGTGATGCGCCCCGGGCGCCCCTCGATCGACCCGGAAAGTGTGCCCGCATTTAGCGGTGGCACGAAGGCTGCCCGCCCGGTGAGATCCGTCGTTACTTTATCTCCGTCCGACAGCGTCACATTTACGCCAGGAGTCAGCCTACCGTTTACGTCCAACACGGCCAGCGTTGAGCGTTCGCCCGTGACTAGTTTTCTAGGCATTAGAAGGATTCGTGCGGCGGATGCAGGTGGTGCCTGCTGCGCCACGAACGTGCCGGGCATAGCTGCGCAAAGGCATGCGCCTAGCAGCAACTTCCGAATGGCTGGGGGAAGGACGTGCACATCTGAATTGTAGTGGAGATTCACGGCAGGCAGAAGGGGCGGCTCTCTCTTCGAATCTGAAATCCAAGAGAGGTTCCTCACTCTGCAGACTCCGTTCGGAATGACGGACTTGGGCGCAGCGTGGGGTCTACAGTTGAGCTAGTCCACCGTTACTGACACCGTCGTCGCTTCGGACACCGAGGCGTCGCTAGCTCTGTTTCCTATGTAGAGTTTCAGTTATTCTTGCCACCTGTCCGCAGGGACAGTGTGGCTAATTAGCGAGTAATCACTAGGGTGCATCGGCTTTTCGCGCATGGACGCCTCTGTTAGCGTGGATATACGGGCCGTATCCGTGTGTCTGCGACGGGGGTGTCGCGCGTGGTTACGAAAAGCGTGGAAGGAGAAGTCGTGGAGATCGTCAGCGGCGGCGTGACGGATGTAGGCCGGGTGCGTACCAACAACGAGGATTCCTACCGGATACTCGAGCCTGAGGGGCTGTTCATTTTGTCGGATGGCATGGGTGGCGAAGCGCATGGTGAAGTGGCCAGCGCTATGGCGGTAGAAACAATTTCGAAGTATTGCACGGAGCCCAAGGAAGATTCGGGAGTTACGTTGGCTGGGGTTACTCCGCAGCACTGGAGCGAGCACACCAGGCGGCTGCAGACCGCTGTCAACCAGGCCAATTTCAAGATTTATGAGTCGGCGCAAAAGAATCCCGAGCAACGCGGCATGGGGGCAACACTGACCGCAGCTTGGGCGAATGGCAATCGGCTGAGCACGGCGCATGTAGGAGACAGCCGCGCCTACTTGCTGCGAGGTGGCGCGTTGCAGCAACTGACCAGCGATCATTCGCTCGTCGCGGAACAGGTTCGCCGCGGCCTTTTAACGCCGCAGCAGGCCGAAGAGAGCGAGATGCAGAGCGTGCTGTTGCGGGCTCTGGGCGCGCATCCGGAAGTGGAAGTGGATGTGGACGAGACGGAGCTGTTCCCGCGCGACGTTTTGCTGCTGTGCTCCGATGGCCTGACGCGCATGGTGACCGAACCGGAAATTGCCGGAACTTTGCAAGCGGAAACCGATCCTACTTCCGCGGCTCAGAAATTAGTGGACCTGGCCAACGAACGTGGTGGCCTCGACAACGTCACCGTAATTGTGGCGCGCGTGCAAGACGAATCGAAAGGCTGGTTTTCCTGGATGCGTCGCGGACCGGCTAAGAAAGACTAGAACCTCCACAGGAGGATTTGCGAATGGCGAAGCTCAGCCTGATGTTCGAAAACAAGATGGTCAAGCAGGTGCCGATCGGCAGCCGCCCGGTGACGATTGGCCGCTCTCCGGATAACGACTTGCCCGTCGACAACCTCGCCGTGTCTACTTACCATGCGCGCGTTTACTATGAAGGCGGGCGCCTTGTTGTCGAAGACCTGGAAAGCTTGAATGGCACTTTCGTCAACGATCTGCGCGTCGAGCGTGCCACACTTCACGATGGCGATTCCATCTGGATCGGCAAACACCACATCAAAGTTGACGCCACCGCCGACACGGCTATCCCCGTGGATACCGGCCGAAAAACCGTAGCGCCGAAGATCAATGAAACGATGGTGCTGGATACCAAAGCTCGCCGCGACATGCTGCAGCAGGCCGCCGCGATGGGCGAACGGTCGCAATTTTCGCCTCCTGGCCGCGTCAAGATGGCCACGCTCATCGTGCTAAACGGCAAAGTGAATCAGAAAGAATACGTGCTGACCAACAAGCTCACCGTTATCGGGAAGTCGCC
>DASXLU010000001.1:0-9794 GCA_036496065.1 Candidatus Acidiferrum sp. | reverse complement strand
GAAGATGCCTGGTCGTGGATCGGCCAGGGAATGGTTCACTTCATCTCGAGCGATGCGCACAACACCAGCCGCCGTCCGCTGAAACTGCAGTTCGCCTTCGATGCCGTCGCGGAACGCTTTGGCTCGGAAAAATCCCTGGCACTGCTCCTGGAAAATCCGATGGCCGCATTCGAAGGCCAGCCTCTTCCGCACGTGCCCGACGTCGCGCCATCCTTCAAACCGCCCAAACGGAAACGTTTTTTCTTTTTCTAGAAAATCGCAGCGCAGCGCTACATAGCGGGCTGCAGCGGGAACCCCGCCCACGCATTCAGCAAGCCCAACACTTCTCGCACCACATCCAGCGCGCCCGTCGTGCTTTGCCACCAGCGTCCCGCGTCGAACTGGTCATCCGGTGCCGCTCGCACAATGGCGGTACCATCGCTGCCAGCAACGCGCCTCCAGATCGTACTTGCGCGGCGCGTATGTACCTTCGACGTCACAATGATGATCTTGCGCAGCGGTTTCCCTCGCAATTCACCACCCGCCACGTGCACTTCGTCTGCGGTGTTTACCACCGGCGGCTCCAACACGCGAATCGCACTTTCCGGCACTCCCTCGTGCATCAACAGCCGTTTGTCGTATACCTCTTCGCCGGTATAGCCCACTGCGTACTTTTCCAGTGTCGCTCCAGGCTCTGTGGAATGCGTCAGCCAAACTTGCGGCGCGAACCCCTGCTTGTAGATTCTCGCTGCTTCCAGGGATCGCTCCGGCAGTCCGCCACTCAAGACGAGTATCGCGTCCGCTTTTTCCAGCGGCTCATTTACCACCAGCCACCGGCCCAGATTTCGTCCCAGCAAAATGATGATTGCAATTCCCGCGACCACGACTGCGGCGCCTATGATGCCCCGCTTGCGCAGTCTATCCACGCCATCACGCGCGGACAACTCCCCGGCTCTCCGCTCTCCCGTGTTCATAGATTCCATACCTTACCAAATGCCCGCGAGGCCCGGTATGGCGGCCTGGTTATATGGATTGGCTATATCCCGCGTCCGCACGTTAAAATAAAAAGTCTTTTTTGCACACGGGAGGATGAATGAGAGCCGTCGTTACTGGGGGCGCGGGTTTTCTAGGTTCGCATCTGTGTGATCGCTTGCTTGCCGAGGGTTGGGACGTTCTTGCTTTAGACAACCTCATTACCGGAAGCGAATCCAACGTTGCCCATCTGAAAGGCAATTCCAAATTTCGTTTCGAACGCAAAGACGTCAATCTTCCCTATGACGTGCCCGGCGAAGTGGCCTACTTCTTTCATTTCGCGTCGCCCGCCAGTCCGCCGGACTATTTGAAGTTTCCGCTCGAAACTCTCAAGGTCGGCTCCATCGCCACCATGAACACTCTGGACCTCGCGTTAGCCAAGAAAGCCAAATTTTTCCTGGCGTCAACCAGCGAGTGTTATGGCGACCCTGAAGTATCTCCGCAAACTGAATCTTACTGGGGCCGCGTGAATCCCGTTGGCCCTCGCAGCGTCTACGACGAAGCCAAGCGATTCGCAGAAGCCACCACCATGGCCTATCACCGCCATCACGCCGTCGATACGCATATCGTACGCATCTTCAACACCTACGGCCCGCGCATGCGCCTCAACGACGGCCGCGCGCTGCCCAACTTCGTTTTTCAGGCGCTCAGCGGCAACCAGATCACCGTGTACGGCAGCGGCAAACAAACGCGCAGCTTTTGCTATGTTTCCGATTTGATCGACGGGATTTACAAGCTCAGCCAATCCGATGAGCACTTTCCCACCAACATCGGCAATCCCACGGAACTGACCATCTATGAATTTGCCGAACGCATTCGCGGTTATTTCCCCAACGCGCCCACGATTGTTCACGAGCCTTTGCCCGAAGACGATCCCAAGCAGCGCCGCCCCGACATTTCGAAAGCGAAACGCCTCCTGGGTTGGGAGCCAAAAGTTGGTCTGGAAGAAGGCTTGCGCTACACGCTCGACTACTTCAAGCAGGAATTCGCCAAGACCACAGCCAGAACCTAAAGCTATCCGGCTAACTCACAGATCGGGGCACCAATGGTCGGACCTCAGAGCCTGTGTGCCAACTGGGGCTAGACGGCGGAGTTAACCTCGGGAGGGTGCCCCGGATTGCGCTTTCTGCTACCCGGGTCTTGGGTTTCTCTTTTCTGCCGCCACTGATGCTAAGGCACCAGGGGTCGGACCTTCAGGTCCGACATTCCCGCAACCCCAAAACCGGCTTTAGCCGCTGAGGAATTGATTTGTTTCTGCCGTTGCGGATCTATCGATCCTACAGCCGTCCGAACGAATGGTAGTCAAATCCCAGGTCCTGCATCTTCCTGGGTGAATACAGGTTTCGCCCGTCGATCACCAGCCGCCGCGACATCACTTTGCCCGCGCGTTCCCAATCGAGATCCCGGAAAATCTTCCACTCCGTGCAAACTAGCGCCGCGTCCGCATCTTTCAACGCTTCATACGGATCCTCGTGGTAGTGCACCTTCGGATAGATAGGCTTTGTTCGCGAAATCGCTTCCGGATCGCTCGCGTGAACTTCCGCGCCTTCTTCGAGCAGTCTGCGCATCACTTCCAGGGCCGGCGCGAAGCGGATGTCGTCCGTATTGGCCTTGAACGCCAGGCCTAGCACCGCCACGCGTTTGCCCTTCACTACCCACAACGCCTTGTGCACTTTCTGAAAGAACGTGTTGATGCGTTCCTTGTTCACCCGCTCCGCAGCCTTGAGCATGTCGAAATCCACGCCTACCGATGCCGATAGGTGAATAAACGCCTGGATGTCTTTCGGAAAGCAGAATCCGCCGAACCCCAGTCCCGCCTTCAGAAATTGCGTTCCGATGCGTGGATCCATGCCCATCGCGTGCGTCACTTCTTCCACGTCCGCGCCGATTTTCTCGCACAAATCCGCAATCACGTTGGCGTAGCTGATTTTCAGCGCCAGAAACGAATTCGAAGCATGCTTGATCAGTTCCGCGCTATTGATCGTCGTGATCAACAGATCCCCTGACGTTCCCGGAGGGCATTTGCCCGCATGCATTGGGCAATGAAACTTGCGCTCCAGGATCGGCTGATAAATTTCCCGCATCTTTGCCGCGGACGCCTCGTTTTCCACGCCTACCACGATGCGATCCGGGTGGAAGAAGTCTCCCACCGCCGTACCCTCACGCAAAAATTCCGGATTCGACGCCACCTCGAACCGCCGCTCGCCATCACGCGAATAAGCCGCCAACGCTTTCTGCAGTTGCACACCGGTCAGCGCCGGCACCGTGCTCTTTTCCACCACCAGCTTCGGACTGCGCGCCTCAATCGCGATTTGTCTCGCCACGTGGTCGATTGCCGACAAATCCGCCTCGCCGCTTTCTTTTGGCGGAGTGCCCACACAAATGAAAATCACTTCGCCGGCTCGAATCGCATCTCCCGCGTTTGTGGTGTAACTGATTTTCTTTTCGGCCACAGCGCGCTTCAAAACTTCATCAAGGTGTTCCTCGTAGATGGGAACTTTTCCCTGGTTAAGCTGGTCAATCCGGTTTTTGTCCACGTCCGTGCAAAACACTTCATGGCCCGCGGCCGCCAGGCACGCGCCGGTCACCAGTCCCACGTATCCACAGCCGATTACTGTCAAGCGCACTGTTTTTCTCCCTTATCGTCAGCAGGGCTGAAGCTATCTCTGGGGATGAATGCTCGCTCTGCTATTTGTAATAAATGCGGCGTGGCCGCTTACCGTTTGCCCAGTAGCAACCCGCGCAGTCCCAAAAGCACCAGCCGCGGCTGGCGACGGAATACACTCCATAATAAACGCGTAGACTCGTCGCGGCTAATCTCGCCGAGCGATTCACGCGTAGACAAATTCAGAAGGTCCACCAGGTGTGAATAATCTTCTTGCTGGAAATGGTGCAGCGTTCTGCGGATCAACCAGTGGGTACTCAATTCGCGTCGCAACGCCCGCAATTCCTTCGCGCCGTTCTGCAAGATAGCGTCGGCCACGCCCCGTGCCCCGCGAAAGCCGGTAACGATTCCGCCCACGGTAGATACCTTCACTTGTGCCGCCGCGTCGCCCACCAGATAAACTTCGCCGTTTCCAACCGCGCGCTTTACCGGCACCCATTGCTTGTAAACCGGAATTCTTGCCCCTTGCCACTCCAGCGGCTCGAAGCCTTTTTTCTCTAGAAACCGGTCGAAACACACCTTGGTGTTCTTTCCGTGTTCGCCGATTACGCCCAAGGCGCCGCGCTCCGCCGACTCGGGAATGAGCCAATAAAAGTAAGGGGTATCGTCGGGCACGAACCATACTCGCGTCGTATCCGCCGGGCAATCTTTCGGCAGTTTCACCAGCGCCTGCATCAGCGGCACCGTTTCCACCGGAGGCCATCCTGCCGCTTTTGCTACCCGGCTCGTCGCGCCATCCGCCCCAACCAGGTGATCCGCATGAATTTCCCGTCGGTCTCGGCCTTGGCCCACCTGTACCTTCAATCCATGACCGTTCGGCGCCAGTCCCAAAAACCGCGTGTCGTACTCGATCTTTGCTCCGGCGCTTTCGGCTTCTTCGGCCAACGCGCGAATCAGTCGCGAACGTTCAATGATCAAGTCGGGCTGTTTCAGGCTCACTTGCGCCGAACGCCCATCGGTGAACAACTCAAATCGCCGGATTTCGTTCAGGATGCTGCCGCGAGCCGCTGGACTGATCTGGCTCTTGAAGTGGTCGGTAACGATCAGAGTTCGCGGCGCAGGATCCAACGTGGGCTTGGACTCCAGCACGCGCACCGAACGCCCGCCCTTGGCCACATGGACGGCCGTATACAATCCTGCTGCCGACCCTCCGACAACGACAACTTCTTTGCGATCCCGGGCCGACTGGGACGAATCTCCTGCTGTTCCCACTGTTCTTGTTTTCCCTGAACTCAGATAGCGCCCCATCTGCGGGCCTGACACTCTTCGGATCTATTCACCAAGGCGGGCGCGTGATGATCTTGGCAAATATCTAGCGTTCCCGAGTATAGCGAATCCATCGGATACACACCAAACCCAGGGCCTTTACCGATGCCATTACTTGGATTCACGAAGGAGAGGAAACCGATTCGTTCTTTTGCCGCTGCCGTTCAAACGGTGCACGCTCCATCAGCACCACCGCTACCAGCGAAAACACCAGCACCACCCCGCCCACGGCCGCCACACCCGCCGTCGACAAGTAGGAAATCCACAGGGCCGCTCCGCCGCCAAAGGCGCCCATCAAATACATGGTCAACACCGCGCCGCGCTGGCCCAATCCCAAATTAGCCAGCCGATGTGCGGAGTGATCCTTTCCTGGCGTCGCAAAAGGCAACAAGCCGCGACGCGAACGCGATATCGTAACCAGCGTGGTATCAAAGATCGTTGCGCTTAAAATCAAGACAGGAGCCAGCCAACCAGCCAGGTTCGTCGCATTTTCCAACCGCAGTTTTAGTGCTAGCGTCGCCATCAGAAATCCCAGTAACATCGCGCCGCCGTCGCCCATGAATATTTTTGCCGGCTTGAAATTCCAGCGAAGGAATCCCGTTGCGGCTCCCAGCACCGCGGCCGCCAGCACCGTAACCAGCGTCTGCCCGTTCAGATAGGCCAGCAGCGCGAAGAACACCGAAGCCATCGCCGCTATCCCCGCGCACAGACCGTCCATATGATCCAGGATGCTGAACGACGCAGTAATGCCCACCACCCACACCACCGTCAGCGCTGCGTCCAGCCAGGTTCCGATGCGCCCACCGATCAGCACACTGAAAAGTTGCGCGTGGATCCCGCTAACCAGAAGCAAAACAGCCGCCAACGGCATCCCGAGGAACAGTTTCACCTGATGATGCAGCAGTCCGCGGTCATCCATAAAGCCAACCGCCGCCACCAGCGTAGCGCCCGTCACGATTCCGATACTCTGCGCTCGCGCCGTGCCGTCAAACACGATCAATATCGCCAGCATTACTCCCAGATACATCGCCAGGCCGCCCAGCAGCGGAATGGGTTGCAGATGAACTTTGCGCGGTCCAGGAAGGTCTACCATGCCCACGCGAATTGCCAGTGCGCGAACCGGCACGGTCAAAAGCATCGATGCTGTCAATGCGATTAGAAAAGCCAGCAGCCCCGCGCTCATTTTCTTTCCTCGATACTCGTTCTGGTCAACGGGCCAAGGGCTAAATGGCTCGTACTTCTCAGATACGTTGCCGGCATTGGGGCCGGCACCCGATTCGAAATCCCAGTCAACTCTTCACAAATTTGATCTGGCTTCAAACATATATTGAAAGCGCTCTATTTCGCTAGCGAAAAGCTCTACAGGGAATACCTGATAGGACAGAGCCGCCCACGAAACGTGAAAGAATAGTTACATTGCTCGCGAGCGTTTTCGGATCAGGTTCCGCTCACGCTTTCCATAATTTCTACCAACTTTTTCAACTCTCTTTTGCGCTCATAGCTCGGCGCGGCTCGCCCTGCTGCTTCTTCCATCTTTCCCAATCGTTCTGGATCAGATGCAATCTGCTTGACCGCTTGCGCGAATTGGTCTGGATTGTCGGGATCGGCTGCCAGCGCAAAGCCCTGCTCCCGGCCCAGCGTCACCACGTCGCAGTTTTCTGGCGCCACGGCCACGATCGCCTTACCGGCACAGAGGATGCCGTACATCTTGCTCGGCACCACCACCCCTTCTAACCCATGTTTAACTGTAATTAAGTGTACATCTGCGGCAGCAAGCACGGAAGGGATTTGGCTCCCAGGAAAAAACGGCAGAAATCTCACATTCGTCATTCCCCGCGCTGCTTCCTGCAATTGTTCCTTCTGCGCTCCATCCCCCACAAATACCAGCTCGATTCCATCCGCCGCGAATTTCTTCGCTCCTGCCAGCAGCGTATCCCACGCTCCATAAAATCCCAGATTGCCGGCATGCAGCACCACGAAGCGCGCATCTTCGCGGATCGTCCGCATGACCTCGGCATCCAGATCCGCTGCATGCCCTTCGCGCGCCAACTCCGCACCATCCCGCACCACCACCACGCGCCCGGCATCCACTCCCTTGGATAGAATCCGCTGCCGCATGTCTTCGCCCAGCACAATCACCCGCGTCGCTCGCCGCAGCGCCCAGCGGTGCAGCTTCTCCCAGACTTGGGCCAGCATTCCCGCTCGCACGATGGAGCCGCCCACCGCCATGTCCGGGTACATGTCCCGGATGTTGTACACATACGGCTTGCGTTTCAGCAGCGCCACGAATGCGCCCACAATACCTTCAAACGGCGGATCAGTCATCGCCAGTATCACGTCGCAAGGCAAAAACATGGCCCGCGGCACCGCCAGCAGCACATAACTCAAATAATTCAGCACGCGCCTTTTCATCTGCACGCGCGAATAATCCGTCGACCCTACCCGCACCACTTTTACCCGCCCCATCGCTTCCGTCTGCGACCAGCGCCAATTGCGCCGCTCGGTCGGATCGTAGGACGGCCGCCCGCAAAGCACCGTCACTTCATGCGCCGTTGCCAGCGCCTCCGCAACCGTTTGCGCCATTTTAGCCGTCGCGGATGTGTCAGGTGGGTAGTACAGATTCAGCAGCAAAACACGCACGCCAAGATTGTACAGGCAGTATCCCGCACATTGAAACCTGCCGCGATCCTCGAAAAAAAAGTACAGTTGCCCCAAAACTGGGCTTTAGGACAGTTCCGCCCTTCGCCAGATTTCTCTACCGTAGCTCCACTCCGAATAACTTTCCGCAGGGAGGTACCTATGCCGCAGATTCTTTACTCGAAGAAATCGAGTTTGCTGCTCGTCACTTTAATCGGATTGGCCGCTTTGCAGCTTTCCGCTCAACCCAACTCGCTGCCGCAAGCCGTGGTCAGCGCCCACACCATCTACCTCGAAAATGACACCGGATTCCCCGAGCTGCAGTACGCCGCGATCCTGGAACTCAACAAGTGGGGTCACTTTGACTACGCGGAAAGCCGCCAAAAGTCCGACCTCGTGTTACGCCTCGAGAGCGGTACAGTCGTCCACGTGCTGCCTCCGGGCCAAACTCCCGGCAGCGCCAGTTTTGGCGACAGCACATCGATCCCTCGCGGTCATACCCGCATTGCCCTTCTCGATCCCAAGACCAGCACCACCCTCTGGTCCGATGTCCACAAAACCGAGGGCGGCAAAGTGAAGAACGGCCACCTGCTCGACGGTCTGCGCGAAGCCTTCGAAACCTACGAAAAGAACCGCAGCCATAGCTAATAGTGTTGCCTTAGATTCTGCGAAGTTGTCCGAGCACAGCAAACCGGCGGCGTGAAGCGTCCGTAATCTCCTTCGCGCCGCCTCTCCCATTAGCACTATTGGCGCCCGCATTCACTTCTGCTATATCTGGACCTAGCAATATCCTGCAAGACTCCTCCAGCCAACGCTCCTTGGACTCACGAGTCACTCGAAAACGAGGGATCCATGGATATCACGGTTGAACACCTTGGCGCTGTGCAATTCGAAATCAAGACCCGCACTCATTCCATCGTCTGCGATCAGCCAGCCGAAAACGGCGGCTTCGACGAAGGCATGACTCCTCCCGAATTACTTTTGGCTTCGCTCGGCTCTTGTGCCGGCTACTACGCGGCGCAATACATGCGGAAAATGAAGTTGGCCACTGAAGGCACTCGCATCCACGTCACTTGCGACAAGGTCAAGAATCCCGTCGCGCGCATGGATAATTTCGTGATCCAGATCGACTCGCCAGTCGACCTCACCAAAGAACAGCGCAAAGGTGTCGAAGACGCCGTCGAGCATTGCCTCGTCCACAACACGCTGGTGCATCCTCCCAAGATCACTCTGAAGATTGAAGAGCCTGCGCAGGCCGCAACACAGTAACCGCTGCGCCCATTCGCTCATAAGCTCGCGCCGCACTATTTCATGCGCGCGTGATCAGGAAATTTCCGAGCACTAGCGCGTCCATCTGCGTCCGTAGAAAACAATCCAACGCCTCTTCCGGTTTGCAAACAATAGGCTCGTTGTCATTAAACGAAGTATTCAGCACCACCGGCACTCCAGTCTGCCGTTCGAATTCGCTGATCAGCGCGTGATACCGCGGATTCGCTTCCTTCGTCACGGTCTGCAGTCGCCCTGTTCCATCCACGTGCGTCGGCGCCGGAATCTTGTCGCGCTTCTCGGGCTGCACCGAATACGCCAGCGTCATAAACGGCGAAGGATACGACTTCTCGAACCACTCGCCAGTCTTTTCCGCCAGAATCGACGGCGCGAAGGGACGGAAAATCTCGCGATGCTTGATTCGTCGATTCAGGATTTCCTTCATCTCCGGGCGCCGCGCATCCGCAACAATACTGCGATTTCCCAATGCCCGTGGACCCCACTCCGCGCGGCCTTGATACCAGCCAAGAATTTTTCCGTCCGCAATAATGCCCGCCGTGCGCTGCATCAATTCTGCATCGTTCAATTCCGCGATCGTAAATCCATCCTGCATAGCCTTGTTTGATTCAATCGCGCCGCGCACTTCCTCACGCGAATAGCCCGGCCCCCAATATGCGTGCTCCATCACAAAAGATCGCGGCTTGCCCAGAATCTGGTGCCATACAAAAAATGCCGCCCCCACCGACAGCCCTGCATCGCCCGCCGCCGGATGCACGTACACCTGTTCGAATGGCGTCGCATCGAAAATTTTTCCGTTAGCCACGCAGTTAAACGCCACGCCGCCCGCCAGGCAAACCGCCTTCGCCCCAGTCCGCGCCGCAAGCTTTTTCAGCATTCCCAAATACACTTCTTCCAGCCGGGCCTGCAACGAAGCCGCCATGTCGCGATG